>CAYPYX010000006.1:39658-80164 GCA_964415065.1 uncultured Rhizobium sp. | reverse complement strand
TTTTATTAAACATCCACAATGCAAAACGATGTGAAATCCAAGACAACGGAACAACGACAAGTAGCAAAATCAATATCACTTTAATGGGTATAACTGTTAACTCAGAACCAATTTGATATCCCATAACTCCTCCGCCCAATATGGCCCAAGGATAAACCCACAATGCAAATTGGAGTTGAAACTTCTTCCATTTATTTAATGCTGTAACCAGTGTCCGTGCATTTTCTAAAATATTATTCCCCACGTTAAATGTTCGAACCAATTTCATTATACCTATCATACGCAGAGTAATAAGTGCATTAAAAACTATGAGTAACACTAAAACTGCCTTAACAAAAACCAAATAATTACCAAAAAATAATACAATATATCCTGCGGTAATTACCAATGAATAAAATAAACTCAACCATAACTGTCGGTTAAGGCCTTTTAATAAATTATAATCCTCTTTAAATGAAAACCATTCTTGTAATTTATGTTTTATATGGGACTTCCGAGAATCTATAATTCTATCATCATTGGAAACCAACTCTTCGTCCTTTAGACTTTTCCAAAGCTCTTCTATGCTTAATTTCTGTTTATCCATTCTTGTAACTTTAATTTAATCCGGTGCACTTTTACACGCACATTTACAGCTGTTAAACCAAATACTGAGGCTATTTCATCGTCTGAAAAACCCTCTAAATACATAACTATAATTTGTCGATCAGAATCACTTAGCTTGGATAATGCGAAAACTAAAGTATTCTTAGCATCCCATTTATCTTGATTTTCAGATTGCAAATCAATATTTCCTTCAAACTCGCTTAAACTGCCATCTTTAGAGAAAATAGACATTTTACGATCGGTCCGATTTAGCGTTAATATGGTATTCAAGCACACTCGATACAGCCATGTACTAATCCTACTCTCGCCTTTAAAATTATCCAACGATTTCTGTACCTGTATGTAGATTTCTTGATAACCATCATCGGGGTTTATTGCATGCAGATAAAGCAACTTACGTATCATTCCTTCATGAGCTTTCATCAGCTCAAAAGCTGAAAGATTACTACTTTCCATATAGAATAATCTCCCTTCTAAATTTGGCAACGAACAGTATCATTAGACTATTTACCAATCTTTCCCAAAAGAAGCAATATCAGTAAGGTAAAAATAATTACCAAATGGGATATCAGCCACACCTTTACCCATGTAGGACGTTCTTTCCATGGAATCTGTGGATCATACGGATCAAATACCAAGGCTACACCAAGTTGAGTAAGTCCACTTGCGATGTCGTTTCGCCAGAAAAAAAATCCCCCGAAAAGAACAAATGAAATATATAAAATTCTATTGACCACGATATATAAGTGCAAGTAATCTTGGATTTGTTACACAACTGTGTTAAAATACCAACAATAAATTCTTAAACCATTGTAAATTAATACTTTTCACCTTGCATTTTCAAGAAAAAATAGTGAAATTCGATAAATATGGATTTCAAGATACTAACCACAGACATACGCGTTGATTTGAAGGAGTACCTTAGCCATTATCTGCTTCAACATCCCGACGCTAAAATCATTATTGGTTGTGATTCAAAAAATCGAGACAATCAAACCATTTACGGAATTGTATTGGTATTGTATAAAGAAAAAAAAGGCGGGCATGTATTGTATGCAAAAAAACGAATTCCTCGTGTGCGCGAACGTTGGTCTCGGCTGTGGCACGAAGTGGAATTATCGGTTGAATTGGCTAATAACCTACTCGACGCTGGCCTTCCCCGAGCGGAATTTATAGATCTCGACTTAAACCCCGATCCAAAATTCAAATCAAACGATGTGGTTCGTGCGGCTGTGGGATTGGTTGAATCAATGGGATATAAAGCCCGGACTAAACCTTACTCTCTTTGCGCTAGTTATGCAGCAGACAAAGTTTGCTAAAAAAGTACCATTACAACGGAATTCTTTATAGAATAATCGAAATTCAATCAAGTTTTGCAAACTATTCTTTAAACTCGCGATTATAAGCGTCTGATTGTTTCTTGTCCTTATTGCTTCAAACACCCAGCATAGCATTAATATGCTACTATCTTCTATACAACAAGTCAAAACAAAAAAGTACGCTTAAAAATAATTACACCAAATAACCTAATAACACGGCAATAATTATAAATCAAGCAAACACAAATGATTGAAGTAAAAAACGTTTACAAATATTTCGATGATCGATGTGTAAACAACGACATTTCATTACATATACCACAAGGAAGTGTTTTCGGGCTATTGGGTCCAAACGGAGCAGGTAAAACTACACTTATACGCATGTTGGCCACCGTAACAACTCCCGACCGAGGTGAGATCTGGTTCAATAATCAATTGCTTTCATCAAAACATATTCCTCTCATTGGATACATGCCAGAAGAAAGGGGTTTATATCGAAAAATGTCCGTTGTTGACCAACTCCTATACTTTGCTGAATTAAAAGGGTTAAAAAGAAGCGAAGCAAAAGAGCGTGTAAAATATTGGATGAGAAAAATGGACATTTTGGATTGGGCAGACAAAAAGATGGAAGAACTATCCAAGGGTATGGCTCAAAAAGTACAGTTTATTTCAACTATTTTACATAAACCACAGTTTCTCATTTTGGATGAACCTTTTTCAGGATTTGATCCTGTAAATGCGGATTTAATTAAAGAGTTAATAATTGAAATGAAAAACGAAGGCACAACCTTCTTATTTTCTACTCATCGTATGGATAACGTGGAAGAACTTTGTGATAACCTGGCTATTATTCATCAAGGTTCAAAAATTTTGGATGGAAAAATTCACGATATACGCCGTTCATTTTTTCAAAATGAATACGACTTGTGCTTTTCAGAAAATCCGGGAATTGAATCTACTCAAAATAACAATAGCTTCGCCTACGAAGGTAACATTAACGAAAGCTCACAAAAAAGCTTCAACAGCCAACCCAGCGAAAACAGTCTAAACTACTCAAGCCCAAACAGCGATAGCATCCCCCAATACTCTGATCACAACAACCAAAGCATCCCCCAAAACAATGAAAACACTTCTTCCGGATCCAAATTATCATCAGATTCAGAGAATTTGTTATTCGGGAAATACACAATTCAATCATCCCACCGCGATTTCGATAATCGTTTCTGGCTACGCATTCAAACACGTGAGAATCAATCATTTCAAACCTTATTAAACGACGCATTCAAAACAGGGAAACTGGTTGGTTTTCAAGAATATGTACCAAGTATCCATCAAATTTTCGTTAACCAAGTAACAGAAAAAGAATCATGAAAAACATTTGGGTTGTACTAAAAAAGGAATACTTAACGCGAATTAAGAATAAGACCTTTATCGTAATGACGTTCTTAGGTCCCTTATTAATTGCACTCTTTTACGGTGGGGCAATTTGGGTGGCTATTCAAGGATCAGAAGACTCCTCTTTAAAAAAGATTTATTACAAGGGTGAAATTCAAATCCCCGCAGAAACTGCTTTAAAAAGTAATTTCATATTTGTAGATCCTCCCAAATATGAGAATCAAATCACGGAAGATATTGAAAATGAGAAAATTGATGGTTACTTAAATATCCAAGATTTAGATTTAATTTCATTGGATAGCGCCGAATTAATTTCTAAAAAATCCTTTTCATTGGCAGAATTATCGAGTCTCGAGAGTTTATTTAAAAACGCCATACACGATAAAGCACTTATTAGTTTAGGAATAAATGCGTCACAGCTGGCCTCCACAGAAGTGAAGGGTGGAATTCGCTCATTAGAAATTAACGATGCGGGAGAAACCAACAGCTCTGGAACCGGTTTACGATCTGGGATTGGATTTGGTTTAGCGATGATAATTTACATATTTATCTTCGTATACGGTTCCATGGTTATGCGTTCGGCGATGGAAGAAAAAACCAATCGTATTGTGGAGGTTATTGTCAGTTCGGTAAAACCCTTTGAATTAATGATGGGCAAAATATTGGGCGTTGCTTTGGTTGGACTCACTCAATTTTTGGCATGGATTGGATTGGGAATTGGACTTATTTTCTCCTTGTCGTTCGCTTTTAAGTCGCAATTAAGTGAAATACCCAAACCCAACGGCCCCATGAATCCAACGGCTATTTCGGGATCCGGTTCACCTTTAAATGGAGCTTCTGACCCTATGAATTCAGCCGCCAATGATGCCATTTCCCAAAAATTGGCCATTATTGAAGGATTCAACACCATTCCTATGGGTGAAATAATCGTTATTTTCGTTTTATTCTTTCTCGGGGGATATTTGCTCTACAGTTCTATTTTTGCAGCAATCGGTGCTGCCGTGAATCAAGAAACCGATGTTCAGCAATTTATGATGCCCGTTTCTCTACCTTTGATATTCGGATTCATTATTGCACAAACAGTAGTTTTCCAAGCACCACATGGCAAAATGGCGCAGATATTTTCCATGATACCCTTAACCAGTCCTATCGTAATGGCAGTAAGAGCACCTTTCGATGTTCCATTGATCGAGGTTTTGGCTAGTTTTGGTTTATTGGTTTTGACTTTTATCTTCATGGTTTGGCTTTCAGCTAAAATCTATAGAGTAGGTATATTAATGTACGGCAAGAAACCGAGTTGGAAAGATTTTGTCAAATGGATAAGACAATCCTAATCAATTGTTAACAAATAACATAGAATTAATTCAATTTAACTGAAAATTAGAGTAAATTGTGCCCTAACAATGGATAACTCAATGACTCTATGATTGTTAACGCACTTAAATCGGGCTTAATTGCATCTTTGATAATTTTCATTTGGACAATAGTTTCTGATTATGTTCACTTGGATGCCAACCTTAAACAAAATTTAGGTTCATTAATTCGAACCATTGTGTTTTTGGTGTTCGTTTTAATAAATTCCAAAAAATCAAAGTGCCATCCATTGTCGATAGCTTCTTTTCAATATATGTTGATGTTAGTATTAACCAGCTTCTTGTTGGCTAATACATGGGAATGGATATATAAAAATATCTTTTTCTAATACTAATTTACAACAACACCGAATTCAGCAGGAACCGCTGCTAAAAAGAAATTTATTTACTGGTCTAAGTACCCGCTTACAACAAATTCAATTGTGGACCATTACTTTCAGGAGGCACAATGGGTTCAATTCGTTTTGCTGTTTGCCTAGATTCATCTGTTGTAGAAGCATCTGAATTGGAAGATGTATTGCCCCCATTATTTGGGTTTTCATCATCTGAATCCTCAGAATCATCTATTTCCACAGTTTCTTCAGCTGTTTCATATTTCCCGTATTTTTCGGAAACCAACGTAATTTTCTTGACTGTATCTGTGGTTAAGCGATTCCCGACTGCTTTCCAACCCTTCACATCCATAAACTCAGATATGTTGATCTCTTGAGAAAGCGCTTCGCCTTTCTTGTTGGTGGTTGTAAGTGAGATTAACATCGGTTCCGCCAAAGAGCATTCGATTAGCTTAGACCCTTTTTCTTCACTTATAAACAAGAATTTCTTTTCTAAGGTGCTGGTTTCTACTAAGAATCGCTTGACGTAATACTGTTTTGATTTTCCGTCGAAATATACAACTTGCAATGGCAGTTGTTCATAGAATTTCTGAATCAAGTAAACTTCATTAGGCTCATAGCGATTGATCAATTCATAATTGGTTATTTCATAACTTCCGTCATTATACACTACCAAAATACGATCTTCACCATTAAAATCACCTAAATACTGACCCTTTTCATCACCATTCAGCCTTCCAGTCATATCATCCCACCAAATATTCACACCACCTAGGGTAGATCCACCTTTTTCCTTTAGATCCACACGCTTAACTGGATATTTCGTAATTTGATTACCTGACGCCGTTTTACCTTTTATGGCCAATTTTGCAAAATCATACTCGAAACTCTTAATTCTCGCATTAGCAGAAGCACTTAAATGAATTGTCACTTTTTCTGCTTCACCATTGGCATTGGCTGAAAAATATAGTACTTGAGTTTTAGCATTTTCATTGGCCATGTTATAAATTTTTTCGCGGATTAATCCCGTTGCATTAAAACGCTTCGCCATGGCTTTTTTGGCTGCACCATCCCAATAAACTAAATTGTAAGTAGTTCGTTCATCGTTCTTCCTCCATACATCAACATGAATTAAATCCTTACCATAGAAGAACTTATCGCTTACTTTCGCAATGGAATAGGAACCATCTTTACGGAAAGCAATAATATCATCAATATCGCTACAATCCATAACAAAAGCATCCTTTTTCAACGAAGTTCCCACGAATCCTTCTTCATAATTGGCATATAATTTCACATTAGCCACAGCCACCACATTGGCTTCAATGTTATCAAAGGCCCGAATTTCGGTTTTTCTTTCTTTGCCTTTAGCGTATTTTTTTAATAGTTGTTTAAAATAAGCTATAGCATAATCAGTTAAATTTTCCAGATGGTGTTTAACCTCATCAATCTCATTCTCAATAGATTTAATCAGTTCATCGGCCTTGAAACTATCGAATTTAGAAATTCTCTTGATTTTAATTTCAGTCAATCGAACAATATCCTCCGTAACAATTTCACGCTTGAATAACTTTTTAAACGGCTCAAGTCCCTTGTCGATAGCCTCTAGAACCTGCTCCCAAGTTTCACATTCTTCAATATCACGGTAAATGCGCTCTTCAATGAAGATTTTTTCGAGGGATGAAAAATGCCATTTATTTTCCAATTCACCCAATTGAATTTCCAGCTCCTGCTTTAATAATCCCAGTGTGTTATAGGTGGAATATTTCAATATTTCCGAAACACCAATAAACTGGGGTTTATCTTCTACAATAACACAAGCTAAGGGTGAAATCGAAATTTCACAATCTGTAAATGCATATAAGGCATTAATAGCCATATCCGTGCTGATACCAGGGGCTAATTGAATTTCGATTTCTACATCACGGGCCGTATTATCAATTACTTTTTTAACCTTTATTTTACCATTGTCGCTAGCCTTGATGATACTTTCAATCAAACTGCCTGTGGTTGTCCCAAATGGAATTTCTTTTACTAGAAGGGTGGATTTATCGCGTTCTTCAATTTTCGCACGAACCCGAACTTTAGCTCCCTTTCTACCGTCGTTATAACCTGAAAAATCAGCCAAACCACCAGTCGGGAAATCCGGAAATATTTCTACTTTCTTGCCCTTAAGAATATCGATGCTTGCTTCACACAACTCAATAAAATTGTGAGGCATTATTTTCGTACTTAATCCTACTGCAATCCCCTCAACTCCTTGAGCAAGGAGTAGAGGAAACTTCATAGGTAAATTAATGGGCTCTCTTTTACGTCCATCGTAACTAAGTTGCCATTCTGTAGTTTTATCATAAAAAGCAACTTCACGAGCAAAATGCGATAAACGAGCTTCAATGTAACGTGGTGCTGCTGCAGAATCTCCAGTTCTTACATCACCCCAGTTACCTTGGGTATCGATTAACAAATCTTTCTGGCCCAAGTTCACCAGCGCATCTCCAATTGCAGCATCACCGTGAGGGTGATAAGCCATGGTTGCTCCAATGATGTTGGCCACCTTATTAAATCGACCATCGTCCATTTCATTCATCGCGTGTAAAATACGACGTTGAACAGGCTTCAATCCATCTTCGATGGCTGGAATAGCTCTTTCCAAAATTACATAACTCGCATAATCAATAAACCACTCCTTAAACAATCCGGAAACGGGTTTTACGGTGCCGGAACTGTCGCCAGATGGTGGCGCAGAATTCAACATTCCCAAATCAGAATCACTTTCTGAATTCAAATCTTCCGGCGAAACGGAATCAAAAGAATCATGGTTGTCTGATTCTTCTGAGTGATTATTTAATTCTTCTTCTGGATCGATTGACATAAATTTAAGCGCTGCAATTAAAATGAAATAAAAAGGTAACTGTTGTCTAATTTTTGACGAACTACCAAAACTAATTCTAATCTTTTAACAATACAAAATATATGTCAATTTGTCAGCATTTTTGTATCTTTGTAATTCGAAACACTCGAAATTATGGAGCTTCAAACAGTCAAACAGCGATTCGGAATTATTGGAAATTCTCCTCTTTTGAATACAGCATTACAGACTGCCATAAAGGTTGCACCCACCGACATGAACGTCTTGATTTTAGGTGAAAGCGGTGTGGGTAAAGAGAGTTTTAGTAAAATTATTCACCATTTAAGCGGTAGAAAACATGCGCCATTCATAGCAGTAAACTGTGGAGCTATTCCAGAAGGAACCATTGATAGTGAATTGTTTGGACATGAAAAAGGTGCGTTTACCGGTGCTACTGAAAAAAGAAAAGGATATTTTGAGAGCGTCAGTGGTGGTACCATTTTTTTAGATGAAGTTGGAGAACTTCCTCTAGGGACACAAGCTCGGCTTTTACGAATTCTGGAGAATGGCGAATTCATCAAAGTTGGGAGCAGTCAGGTTCAGAAAACCGATGTGCGTGTTGTAGCTGCTACAAATCGAGACCTTCTAGAACGAGCTAAAATGGGCAAATTCAGAGAGGATCTGTATTATCGTTTGGCAACTGTTCCAATTAGAGTCCCCAAATTATCGGAGCGAAAAGAAGACATTTACACTTTATTCAGAAAATTTTCTTCTGATTTCGCAGAACAACATCACCGCCAAATTTTAGAGTTAACTCTGGATGCACAACAAATCTTAAGCTCTTATACTTGGCCCGGCAATATTCGTCAACTTAAAAATGTGACTGAACAAATTTGTGTACTAGAAACAGATTCGCTACTCAACGGAGAAAAATTGCAGCAGTACCTTCCATTAACAGAGCCTTCCCTACCCATTTTACTTGGGAAAATGGACGGCAATTTTGATGGAATGAGTGAACGAGATATTTTTTATAAAGTGCTTGTTGACTTACGTCGCGATGTAAATGATTTAAAAAAGGTAGTATTTGGATTATTGGAAGCCAATGAAGGAATACACAATCCTATAAATGTTGCTGCAGTGAATCCCACATTCAACAACTCTCTACCATTGGTGTCGGGCACCTCCATTGCTGTAAGTAACTCGAATGAACTTGCTACAAATCCCAACGCCAACTTCAATCATAATTTCAATTCAACCCCGCACAATCAATCGGGTTTGAATCCTAGCAATGGGAGTTTAAATCCTCTTGGTGGAGGCAACAGTATGCCACCAACTAATCACAATTCAAACTACCCTAATTCCATTTCGAGTTACCCTGCCGACAATGGATTTTCTACAGGGAAAGTACAGTATAGCACGGTTTCTGATTTCGAAGACCAAGAATTAGATGATTTTGTAGATGCCGAAACGTACACTACCCATTCGGAGAATGGATTAAGTTTAGAAGCCAAAGAAATCGAATTAATTCGAATGGCATTGAGCAAAAACAAAGGCAAACGAAAAAAAGCTGCTGAAGATTTAGGCATATCAGAACGAACTTTATATAGAAAAATCAAGCAATACAATCTAGAATAGTCATCCCCAAAAATGAAAAAGAGCTGGATCAATATCGTATTTCTTTTGCTTCTCTTGGGAATGCAATCTTGCGGAATTTATAATTTTCGTGGGGCGAACATACCTGATGATGTTAAAACATTTTCAGTTGGCTTCTTCAATAATGAGGCTCAACTAGTAAATCCATCATTAAGTATTGATTTCACAGAAAAACTGAAAACAAAGTTTCAGTCTGAAACTACATTAAATTTAAAATCAGAAGAGGGCGATTACTTGATTTCAGGAATAATAAAACGTTACGAAATTACCCCAGCAGCATTGAATGCACAAACCGGTTCTGCGCAGAATCAGTTTACTATGACTGTTAGTTGTGAATTTAATTGCGAGAAATATCCTGAAAAAAATTTTACCCGCGACTTTACCTCTTCCATTACATTCGATGCTGCAGTTGAATTCTCAACGGTAGAGTCCTCATTATCTGCAGAACTATCCGATATCATTGTGCAACAAATATTTTCTGCAATTGCTTTAGACTGGTAATTAAATGAACCGCGAAAAATTCAAACATATTGCTCGTTCATCAAAAGCGCCAGATACTACTGACATTGTAGATTTGGTAGAAATCACCAAAGAATTCCCTTATTTCTCGTGGGGTTTTGCCCTATTGGCTAAAATCTATAATGACAGAGAAGATTTTCGCACAGAAACTCTCATGCATCAAGCAGCTTTACGTGTTTCAGATCGCGAATGGTTGTATAATTACATTCATGGCACCTCGGAGTTGGAATCAACTGTGGTAGATAACATTGAAACTCCAAACATCGTAATTACACCAGCTGAATCTTTTGAAGTTGAAACAATAGAAGTTGAAATTCCAACAGCTGAATCTTTTGAAGCTGAGACTCCAAACATCGTAATTACACCAGCTGAATCTTTTGAAGTTGAAACAATAGAAGTTGAAATTCCAACATCTGAATCTCTTGAAGTTGAAACACCAAACATCGTAATTACACCAGCTGAATCTTTTGAAGTTGAAATACAAAAGGCAAACGATCAAGATCTGAATACTCAAGTTACTGAGACAAAAACTCCTGCACCCACTGTTACCGTCCCAATTTCCACTGAATCCAGTAATTCCAATGAAAAAACTAATTTCATTGAAACCAGAACAACACCAACGCTGGAAGATTTAAAGTCGGCCTTTTTGAAATCTCAAACGGATACCCGTGAAACATCGGAATTGGATTCGGATACTGTAGCCAACGAAACATCATTATTGGATTCCGATACCCGTGAAACATCGGAATTGGAATCGAAATCAAAGATTGAGGAAGAAATGGAATCCCCTTTCTTTCAGCCTGTATTTGAAATGGAAAAAGTTTCGGTCTCAGGCCTGAGTGAAACTGATTTTATTCCTAGTACTTTCGAACCAGAAATTACATCCCCTGAAACGAAAAAACCCAAAGGTTATTATAACATTGAGGACTATTACACGCTCCCTCCAGAATCCTATAATGACTACCAATTCAAGGTATCTTCCAAGGAAAACGAACCTCAAAAAAATCAAAGAAAAAACAGCACCAACGATTTTTACAGTTGGTTAAACTCTGATGTTCCACAAAATGCACCCGCGGTTAAACCTATTGAACGACGAGAAGATTTATTGGACAAATTTTTAAGAAACAAACCTGAACCTACTCGCCCGAAACAAGAATTTTATTCCCCTGAAAAAGCAGGTAAGCGCAGCGACACACTTTCCAACAAACTTGTAACAGAAACACTAGCAAATATTTACTATAAACAAGGAAATTTCAGCAAAGCAATTGATGCTTACCAACAATTGCAGTTGAAATTTCCCGAAAAAATGTCGTACTTTGCAAATCTTATAGAAAAAATTAAAAAAGAAAGTATATCATGACCTGGATTTTAGTACTTGCCATCATTGTTTCCATCTTATTGATGTTAATCATATTGGTTCAGAACCCCAAAGGGGGTGGATTGGCTTCCAATTTTTCACAAGGAAATCAAATTTTCGGAGTTGAAAAAACAACCGACATCGTTGAGAAAATCACTTGGATCGGAGCTATCCTTATTGTAATTATCTCATTGGCAGCTGCTTCTTTTAACGGAAACAAAAGTCAAGCTGCACGTAAAACCAACTCGGCGAATGAAGTTTCTTTGCCAGATGTGAAAGCGCCTAAGAAATAATCCAATTTTGACTCATTACTCATTGCACCGAGTAAATTCAGCAATGAGAGTTCTATAAAAAATGCCATCTCCCGAGATGGCATTTTTCATTACAGCAATTCCCAAAATTCAACTTGAGGAAATGAGCATCCACAAAAAAAGGGAGTCAAAAAATCAACTCCCTTTGCGTCAAAATGTATAATTTTTACTTTTTATTCAAACGTTCGTACAAATCCAAACCGTGTTGTTTTGCAGTTTCTTTTGCAATTTCATATCCTGCATCTGCATGACGAACCACTCCCATTCCTGGATCATTATGGAGTACTCGGCGTAAACGAATTTCAGCGTCATCGGTACCATCGGCCACAATTACCATTCCCGAATGTATACTATAACCCATTCCTACACCCCCACCATGATGCAAACTTACCCAACTAGCACCACCGGCAGTATTCACAAACGCATTCAAAATGGGCCAATCAGCCACAGCATCTGATCCATCCATCATTGCCTCAGTTTCTCTGTTTGGGGATGCTACTGATCCTGTATCCAAATGATCTCTGCCAATAACAATAGGCGCTTTCAGCTCACCCGATTTTACCATTTCATTAAAAGCCAATGCCGCTTTTTGACGTGCACCTTGACCTAACCAACAAATACGCGCCGGTAAACCTTGAAATTCAATTTTTTCTTGAGCCATTGTGATCCATCTGCGCAATCCTTCATCTTCGGGGAACAATTCCAATATTTTACGATCTGTTTTGTAAATATCTTCAGGATCGCCACTCAAGGCTACCCAACGGAACGGTCCTTTACCTTGACAAAACAATGGACGAATATAGGCAGGCACAAATCCAGGAAAATCAAACGCGTTTTTTAGTCCTTTTTCTAATGCTCTACCTCTAAGGTTATTTCCATAATCAAACACCACCGAACCCATTTTTTGCAACTGCAACATGAGTTCCACATGGTGCACCATGGTTTTATAACTTAATTCAACGTATTTATCTGGATCTGTTTTTCTCAAATGATCTGCTGCATCCACATTCATATCCTCAGGATAATATCCAATCAAAGGATCATGAGCACTAGTTTGATCAGTTAACGTATCTGGAACGATATTCCTTTCAACCAATCTTGCCAATAAATCTACCGCATTGCATTTAACACCTATACTTAATGCTTGACCTGCTGCTTTGGCCGCTAATGCTTGATCAATTGCTTCATCTACGTCGCGCGCCATTACATCTAAATATCGAGTTTCTAAACGCTTACGGATGCGCCATTCTTCTACTTCTGCTACCAAAGCAACACCTTCGTTCATAGTAATTGCGAGAGGCTGAGCACCGCCCATCCCACCTAAACCAGCAGTTACGTTTAATGTACCTTTTAACGTACCACCGAAATGCTGACGCGCTGCTTCAGCATAGGTTTCGTAAGTTCCTTGAACAATTCCTTGAGATCCGATGTAAATCCAACTTCCTGCGGTCATCTGGCCATACATCATCAAGCCTTTGGCTTCTAATTCCCTAAAATGATCCCAATTGGCCCAATTAGGCACTAATTGGCTATTAGAAATTAATACTCTGGGCGCATCTTTGTGGGTTGGCAAAATAGCCACTGGCTTCCCGCTTTGAACCATCAAAGTTTCATCGTCGTTCAAGTCAATTAAGGCCTTGCAAATCATATCAAACGCCTCCCAATTACGTGCAGCCTTCCCCAAGCCTCCGTATACAATTAAATCCTCAGGACGCTCAGCCACTTCAGGATCCAAATTATTGTGAAGCATTCTGTAGGCCGCTTCCTGCACCCATCCTTTACAAATAAGCTTTGACCCCGTTGGAGATTTTAACACGCGAGGGCCCTGTTGAGTATTTTCTGCCATAACTATTTAGATTACAAAATTACGTTCAATATTGAGAAAATTCAGTGAACGTTGTTGAAATTGAAGGAATAAAAGATTAAAACTTCATTGTTAAGTTGATTCTTTTTCGGGGGACATCCACCTCCATTACCCGAACACGCACTTGTTGTCCCAACGATACTACTTCAGAAGGATGCTTGATAAATCTTTGAGAAATATGTGAAATATGAACCAAACCATCTTGTTTAACACCTATATCAACGAAAGCACCAAAATTGGTAATATTCGTTATTATTCCGTTCAATTCCATACCTATTTCTAGATCCGCAATGCTGCGAACGGAATCCTCAAATTTCATTTCCTCAGCATTTCCTCTAGGATCCGCTCCTGGTTTTTTAAGTTCTTGAATAATATCTTGAAGTGTAGGCAATCCCAATCCTTCCGATTCGTTGACAAAATCAGTTAAGGGAATATCACGCAATAAAGATTCATTTCCAATCAATTGCTTGACATCAACACCCGATTTTTGAGCCATTTTCTGAACAACTGAATAACGCTCTGGATGAACCCCTGAGTTATCGAGCGGATTCTTTGCATCTTTTACTCTCAAGAAACCTGCGCATTGTTCAAATGCCTTATCCCCCAATCGAGGCACTTTCTTTAATTCTTCTCTACTGCTGAATCCTCCAATTTTACTCCGATATTCAATGATGTTTTTAGCTAATGCAGGCCCTAAACCACTCACATAACTCAGAACATGTTGACTAGCAGTATTTAAATTAATTCCCACTTTGTTAACAGCACTTACAACAACGCTTTCCAATCTTTTTTGCAACAATGACTGGTTCACATCATGTTGATATTGACCTACTCCGATACTCTTTGGATCAATTTTCACCAGCTCTGCTAATGGATCCATCAAACGCCTACCAATACTCACCGCACCTCTAACGGTAACATCTTCGTTGGGAAATTCTTGGCGAGCAACCTCAGATGCACTATAAATACTAGCTCCTGCCTCATTCACCATATAAATGGGTAAATCCTTGATGAAACCTTTTAGGAACGCGTAGGTTTCTCTACCCGCAGTTCCATTCCCAACAGCCAAAGCATCGATACTGAATTTTTCGACTAAGTTGGCAATGATTTCTTGGGATTTTAACACCTCTCTTTGGGGATCATGAGGAAAAACGGTGGTTTTATGAAGCAAATCACCGTACTCCGACAAACATACCACTTTACAGCCGGTTCTAAATCCTGGATCTAAAGCCATTACGCGTTTTTGACCTAAGGGAGATGCCAACAACAATTGTTGAGCATTTAATGCAAAAACCCCAATGGCATCTTCGTCTGCTTTTTCCTTAACCCACGATAACATTTCATTCTCTAAACTTGGCTGAAGTAAACGAGAATAAGCATCTTTTGCTGCTTCGCAAACTATATCTGATAAAGGACCATAACCCTTCATGCAGCTCTTTTTCATGATGTATATTGCACGCTCAAAATCGGGCTCTACTGAAACCTTCAAAAATCCAGCATCAGCACCTCGCATCATGGCGAGAAAACGATGTCCTGGACATCGTTTTAATAATTCATTGTGTTCAAAGTAATCTCTAAACTTCTGAGCTTCCTCCAACTCTTTTTTACCTCTAGCTGGCTTTGAACTAATTACTGATTCATTTTCAAATAATTTCCTCAATTTACCACGCAATTCAGAATCCTCATTAATCCATTCTGCAATAATATCTTGCGCACCTTGAAGTGCTTCTTCTTCTGTAGTTACTTTTTCATTCAAATAATTCCTTAGAGAATTAAGAACTTTAGTGTTGCGTTGTTCGAAAATTTCTTTAGCTAAAGGCTCTAAACCTTTTTCCTTAGCAACATCTCCTCGTGTTTTACGACGAGCTTTATAGGGTAAATACAAATCTTCAACCTCAGCAATTTCACTCGCTTTTAGAATTCGTTGCTCTAATTCTGCAGTTAATTTTCCTTGCTCCCTTATTTGATCAATTACAAATTCTTTTCGTTTTCTCAGAGCTTCAATGCGTTCGTATTCATCTTTAATTTTCAAAATCTCTACCTCATCGAGGTTACCGGTTCTTTCCTTTCGGTAACGTGCTATAAATGGCACAGTAGAACCTTCTGACAGAAGCAAAAGCACCTGTCTTATTTGGGTTATTCTCAGATTTAACTTCTCTGATATACCCGTAAGTTCAACCTCATCCAACTTATCCATGGGGTGCGAATATACATTAGTAAATGTGATAAATGTTACCGTTTTTTACTAATTTTTTTATGTAGTTTGCACTATGAAATCAATTATTTTACCACTCGCTGCGCTAACTCTTTATTTTTCATCGTGTGGCGCTAAATCTACGGAATCCAACAACAGCGAAACACCTGTTACAACAAATGAAATTACAAAAGAAAACAGCACTGAAAGTCCAACCTCCGACAGCACAAAAACAGGCAAAACCATTATCATTGATGTGCGCACAGTTGATGAATGGAATAACGACGGACATGCTAATTGCACAGTGAATGTTCCACTAGATCAATTAGAATCAAAACTAGAATCCTATAGAAGTTATGATAAAGTAGTTTTCGTTTGTCGCAGTGGCGCTCGAGCTGGAAGAGCAACTGAAATGTTCAAATCAGCGGGTTATAAAGATGTTGCCAATGCTGGGCCATGGCAAAATGCCCCATGCAAATAACTTAGATCTTTATTCTTTAAAGAGAATCCAATTTCATCTTAATAAGTGTATTTTTTACATTTATTTAAATAAACAAAAAAGGGTATTTCAAAAATTCGAAATTCCCTTTTTTGTTTACTAATATTTAATTACTATGTCACTCTTCCGAGCTTTACATATTTCTACGATACTGACCCCCTACTTCAAATAAACTCTCGGTAATTTGTCCTAACGTGCAATATTTGCAAGCATACATAAGTTCTTCAAACATGTTTTTATTTTCCAATGCTGCCTGTTTTAAACGCTGTATTGAGATACTTGATTCATCCGAATACATCGAATGAACCCACTTCACCGTATTAATTTGAAACTGTTTTTCATCTTCAGTACTTCTAATTACTTCGCCTGGAATCGTTGTTGGAGATCCTTTGCTACTCAAAAAAGTATTCACTCCGATAATAGGATATTCACCTGTATGTTTCAATGTTTCGTAATACAGACTTTCCTCTTGAATCTTTCCTCTCTGATACATCGTCTCCATAGCCCCCAATACGCCACCACGTTCTGTAATTCGGTCAAACTCAACCAAAACTGCTTCTTCAACCAGATCTGTTAACTCTTCAATAATAAAAGAACCTTGCAGCGGATTTTCGTTTTTCGCTAATCCTAACTCCTTATTAATGATCAATTGTATAGCCATGGCTCTACGCACACTTTCTTCGGTTGGTGTTGTAATTGCTTCGTCGTATGCATTGGTGTGTAGCGAGTTACAGTTATCATAAATGGCATACAACGCTTGCAACGTAGTTCTGATATCATTAAAATCGATTTCCTGAGCATGTAAACTTCTACCACTGGTTTGAATGTGGTATTTCAACATTTGAGAGCGTGCATTTGCTCCATACTTCAATTTCATGGCTTTCGCCCATATTCTGCGAGCAACACGACCAATTACAGCATATTCAGGATCCACACCGTTTGAGAAAAAGAAACTCAAATTGGGTGCAAAATCATCGATATTCATCCCTCTGCTTAAATAGTATTCTACATAAGTAAAACCGTTAGCTAATGTGAATGCTAATTGAGAAATTGGATTGGCACCCGCCTCAGCAATATGATACCCACTAATACTTACAGAGTAAAAATTCCGAACTTTTTTATCAATGAAATATTCTTGAACATCCCCCATCAAACGTAGAGCGAACTCAGTTGAAAATATACACGTATTTTGAGCTTGATCTTCCTTTAAAATATCTGCTTGAACCGTTCCACGCACTTGAGATAAGGTCCATTCTTTGATCTCATTGTATTTTTCAGCCGGAAGAACTTGATCCCCTGTAACACCCAATAACATCAACCCAAGCCCATTGTTGCCCTCTGGCAAAGGTCCTTGATAAGTAGGACGAGTTGTTCCTTTGGCCTTGAAAATGGCATCCATTTTCTTATTTACCTCTTCTTCCAAACCCGCTTCTTTAATATACAACTCGCATTGTTGATCTATGGCGGCATTCATAAAGAAACCTAAAAGCATTGGCGCAGGACCATTAATGGTCATGGAAACAGATGTTTTGGGATCTGCCAAATTAAAACCACTGTATAATTTCTTTGCATCATCCAAGCAACAAATACTTACACCGGAATTACCAATTTTACCATAAATATCCGGACGTAAATCAGGATTTCTTCCGTACAAGGTTACTGAATCAAATGCCGTGCTCAAACGCTTCGCTGGCATAGCCATAGAGACATAGTGGAAACGTCTATTGGTTCTTTCTGGTCCACCCTCGCCAGCGAACATTCGGGTTGGATCTTCTCCTTCGCGTTTGAATGGGTAAATACCCGAAGTATAAGGGAATTGACCCGGTAAATTCTCTTGTAATCTCCATTTTAATATGTCACCCCAAGCAGTAAATTTCGGTGTTGAAACCTTGGGTACTTGAGTATGACTTAAGCTCTCCGTGTGAGTTTTAATCCGAATTTCTTTATCTCGAACTTTAAACACATATTCTGGATCGCTGTATTTTCGAGCCTCATCATTCCATTGCTCTATTAATTTTTTATTTTCGGGATTCAAATCTTCCCAAAGTTGTTGATATGTTTTTTCCAATGAAGCAATCAACAAATCATTGGAATCTGCAGAGCTATTTGCTTGGGATTCTTTTAGCTGTTCAATAGTTTCACGAATACTGTATAGGCGTTGAGCAACTCGACTCTGCTTTATTGCATTGGAATCATAGCTTCTATTGTTTTCTGAAATTTCGCTTAGATATCGATTTCTTGCGGGAGGAATAATGAAAATCTTCTCACTCATCTCATCATCGCTCTTCCAGTTACTCTTTAACTCGGCTCCCGTTTTAGCAGAAATAGTATCCATCAAACCGCGATACAAAGCATTCATTCCAGGATCGTTAAATTGACTCGCAATTGTTCCATAAACTGGCATTTTATCTACATCAATATCGAATTGTTTATGATTTCGTTGATATTGTTTACGAACATCTCGCAATGCGTCTAATGCGCCGCGTTTGTCGAATTTATTCAAAGCCACAACAGAGGCGTAATCCAACATATCGATTTTCTCTAATTGTGTGGCCGCACCGTATTCGGGTGTCATCACATACATTGAAACATCACAATGCTCTGTGATTTGTGTATCTGATTGACCAATACCTGATGTTTCAACGATAATTAGATCATATCCTGCAACTTTTAAGATACAAACAGCATCATCAATATGAGAACTCATGGCTAAATTTGCTTGTCGCGTAGCCATCGATCTCATATAAACCCGAGGATGATTAATTGAATTCATACGAATTCTATCACCCAATAAAGCACCTCCTGTTTTTCTTTTGGATGGATCAATTGAAATAATGGCCATCTTTTTATCCTCAAAATCCAGAATAAAGCGACGAACCAACTCATCAATCAAACTACTTTTACCTGCACCGCCCGTACCGGTTATTCCTAAAACAGGCACTTTTAAATCTGCCGCTTTTTCACGTAGATTATTTAAAACGGAACTATGCAATTCAGCATAATTTTCTGCACCTGTAATCAAACGAGCGATTTCAACTTTCGATTCCCAATTTAACTTGTTCGAATCCCCAACTAATTTATGACCTAATGGATAATCACTTTGGCGAACCAAATCATTAATCATGCCTTGCAAACCCATTTCCCTTCCGTCGTCAGGGCTGTAAATGCGTGCAATACCATAATCCATTAATTCTTTTATTTCCTCAGGTAGGATTACTCCTCCGCCACCACCAAAAATCTTGATGTGACCTGCACCACGCTCCTGAAGCAAATCATACATATATTTAAAGTATTCAATATGTCCACCCTGATAACTGGTCATTGCGATCGCATTGGCATCTTCCTGAATCGCGGTATCTACAACTTCATTTACACTACGATCATGACCCAAATGAATGACTTCACAACCGGTTGACTGAATAATTCTGCGCATTACATTAATTGCTGCATCGTGACCATCAAATAAACTTGCTGCTGTAACAATTCTTACTTTGTTTTTTGGCACGTAAACTTCAGTTTCCATCATGCCGCAAATTTAACTAAAATATTCAGATTTATGCTTTTTAAAGCTGCTAGAACCACTAAACAAAAACAGTCACAACCCTTTATATATCTACACTTTAAGATTATTAATTTGCATTTTTTATAAAAATTACACCATTTTTTTCATCCGGTTTTGGGGGATATTCAATCGTACTTTGTTTCAATCAACACAAAATTCTTAAAAACTTTTACTCTTTAATATCCTTTCATGATTCAAATTTCAACTGCACTTCCCAAACCAATCAAAGACAAATTTCTCCTAATTTCGGGTCTAATTTTGTCTTTAGGGTTGGGGGGATGTTCAAAAAAAGAAAATCCGTTTGTTGTTTACAATTCACAAACCAACGACATCATACACTGGATCGATTCAAAATCCGAATCCCTAGCTTTTGTTACTACACTTGATTCAACATTTTATAACCAAAACATCGAAGATATCATCGATGAAAATGAATTAAATTCCATTCATCTTTATCAAAAGAACCTAGGAATTTCCGAAGAATATCTTCCACACAATTGGGGATTTGAAACAGCAGAATTCACACAAAAAACCGGTTTGAGAGCATACGATGTTTTTATCACTTTTGACTCAGTAAACAACTTTTCAATTTCGTCGAAAATAAGCCGACTTTCAACGTCAGAGTCCTACCTCAATAAGATATCAAAACCTCTCAAAGAATACAACAGTAAACAACAAATCATTTTAAACAAAGTTATTGAAATACAATCCATTACAAACGACTCACTACATAATTACATAAAAAATATTACACTGCAACGGAAGAACAAATGGATCAGCAAAATGGCTTATGACGCATTCCTTACAAACGCTCATGAAACATTTTCTGAATATTTCCGTCTTAAATGTACAGAAGCAAAACTTGATATTGAGTCATCCATTAATTTAAAATTATTGCTTGAACAATTGAGTTCTGATTTGTCTGAAAAACATTGGGAATTGGTAGTTTCCCAATTGCGAAAAAAGTAACTAGTTAGTTATTTTTGGTTTAGTTTGGTTTAGAAAAGCCCGGTTGCACCGGGCTTTTCTAATTTTACCGGGCTTTTCTAATTTTTAAAATCGCTAAATTATTTGCCTAGCCCCCAGCTTTTGAACATGATCCTTTATAACCAAATTGGATTCTCCATGGGTTACAACCACCTAACAAATCCAACCCATTCACTTATTGACTCTATTCCTGATTTACTCAGGATTTCTTTCCGAAATTCTACCTCAACTCTGTTGATTCCGTTTCAACCATTTGAATCCGTAAAAAACAACCAGGGTAACTATCCCCAAAACAAAAAAGGGAATGGACCAATGTCGTACCTTATCATTGAAATAAAACTCACCCGTCATCCAAACTACATTGGCCACAATCCAACAACTCACGGCAATGTTGTGAACGAAATCCGAGGTATTCACTGAACGCGACAAAATCGTTATGTAAACAGCCATAAAAATGGTTGGAACAGCCATGATCATCCCTAAAGTCTCATAGCCCGAAATCCAAGCAAAATCCTTAATTAACCAAAGGAAAACATGAACATTTTCCAATTTCCGGTACCTTAAAAAGGGATTATTTTCTTGATCGTTTTCCGCATTTTTTTCAGAAATCATCGAATTGTTCATTTACCGAGCAAATTTATTGCAAAACCTCCGTCTGTGAATCAACTATATTTGCAATTAATTTCTATTCATTCGCTAAACAATGGCCCAATATTTCTTTCTCGGATCCTGTTTTTCAGTTGAAATTTCTCAGAGATTGAAAGATTACGCACAAAGCAATTCACTCGAAATCGAAGTATTAGCCAACCCTTTCGGAACATTATTTGCACCCAGCGCTATTGCTGATACGCTGTCCATCATAGCAAACGAACAGGAACCGATCCTGACTAAAGTGAATCAACAATTCCATTGCCTCACTTTTGCATCTAAATTCCAATCGGAACAAGAACTTGAATTATCGGAAACCATTCATTCGTTAATATCCTCTAGTGCTCATTTCATAAAACACAGTCAAAAAGCCATCATTACCCTAGGAACAGCCTGGGTTTACGAATATATTCCTGAAAATTTACTGGTTGGAAACTGCCATAGGATCCCCAATCATCAGTTTAGAAAACGACTACTTTCATTTTCAGAAATAGTTAAAAACCTTAAACAATGTATTTCTTCCTTAAAATCAATTCATCCAGAAATTCAAATTGATTTTACGATAAGTCCTGTTCGTCATCTGCGAGATGGGCTGATTGAAAACTCCATAAGCAAATCCATTTTACGGGTTGCAATTCATGAAATTATCAGTCAATTTACCGACATAGGCTATTTCCCAGCGTTTGAAATTTTTAATGAAGAATTAAGAGATAAATCGTATTTCCGCGAAGATTTAGCTCATCCCAACAATACAGCCATAAACATTATTTTTCAAAAATGGCTTGAACATGAGCGAATGGGCATCCATTGAGATTGAGATCCAAACTTAAATTCAAACTCAAACGATTAATTCGATTCAGGAATCAGTTCATTGAGCAAGCTTTCCACATTTTCACCCAATCTCAAATACGTAGGTTCTACAGCAGTTAAACGTGTAACCACATCGGTAGTTTCTTCTGTACATTCCATTAACTCTTTTTGAATTTCTGAGTATTCGGCGCGAAATTCATCTACCTTTTCATCGTATTTGCCTTTTTTAACTTCACTATCCAATCCCTTGAGAGCATAAAAAACGTTTTCGGCTTTCAACACACAATTCTTATATTTCTGTCCTACGCCCTTATAAATTCGAGCCACACTTTCATATTGGATAAACCAAAGTTTTTGTTCTTCAGTAAGTTGATTTTCCTTCAAAAAATTAGCACGAATGAGTTGTTGTTGCATTTCTTCTTTTCGCTCCTCAATTTCATCCATTTCATAGGTAAATTGTTGACGAACAGCATTTAATTGACCCCATAAGCTATCCACTTTTGAAATCATGGCGGTTCTTTTCTCTTCGGGGGATGAGGATTCGGTACAACCCGAAATTATTAATCCAAACATCATCAATACAATCGCAAATATTGGGTACTTTTGACTTGTTTTTGTCCAGGAATGAATCATCATAGCACAAACTTACAAAATCAAAATCACATTCGCTTTTTAAAATCGGCTTTTTGGTTAGGTTTAACTGCATTTGGTGGACCTCAATTGCATTTACCCTATTTCAAAAAAGAACTGGTGGATAAGCACCAATTCATTACTCATAAAGAACTTATTGAAATCAATGCTTTTTGCAATGCACTTCCTGGCCCTAGCACCACACAAACAATAAGTACCATAGGATTAAAGCTTGGCGGCAAAAGGTTATCCGCCTTAACACTATTTGCTTGGGCTCTTCCGGGTGCCATATTTATGACCATTTTAGCTTTATTGCCTTCATTAATTCCTTCCAACTATTTGAGATTTCTACCTGCTGTTGTTGTGGCTTTCATGGTTTTTGGGGTTTATACTATGTTCAAATGGCTAGTTCCCAACGCACTCAATATCGGAATTTTTATTTCATTAGGAATCGCGGGATTTGCAATTCATTCACCCTGGATTTTTCCATTAGGAATACTCGTTTCGGCATTGATCAGCGCCTATTTTCAGCCTGAATTACCATCCCCCGAAATCGAGAATAAAAATCACTTCAACCATCCACATCAGACCACAAATGAATACCCCACCGAAATCAAATCTCGACTTAACCGTCCAACTCGAAAAAAAATCCGCAAGCTTTCTTACAATTTAATTTGGTTATTTTTCATTGGTTTTCTGGGATATTTTCTCGCTAACATGCCCCTTGGGAAAATCACCAGTTTCTTGATCGACTTGTTTGAAAATACCTATCGAATGAGCGCCCTTTCTTTTGGCGGGGGGAACATTCTTGCCGCCATGATGTTGGAAGAATTCGTGCAACTTACGCAACGGGTAAGCATGTCTCAATTCCACTTTGGCATGGCAATGATTCAAGCAGCACCTGGGCCCAACTTTAATTTAGCAGTATACATGAATACCACGGCAATGAACAACCTAAATAGTGATTGGCCGTTGCAAATTTTAGCCAGTTTATTGGGACTGATTTCAGTTTTTCTACCCGGATTGTTGCTGGTATTTTTCGCATACCCCGTTTGGTCCAAACTACAATATACCCGATTAATTCAAAAAACAACACCCGGATTATTTGCTGCATCGATAGGATTCATTCTTTCTGCTACTCTTGCCATTTCTCAAGATTGGATTTATCAATTTCAACAGTTCAGCGCTGAACAAATTACCCTTCAAATTACCGTGTTCATGGCATCATTATTCATGCAAGTTTCCGGAAAGGTCCAAACTCCATTGGTCGTTTTATTCGGTTTGATCGTAGGATGGCTCATCCCTCTATAAAATTTATTCGGTATATTCGTATTTTTATGAGAATCGCGGATAAACTGCACATAAAACCTCTTACTCTACTCATTTTCATGGTAGCATTTATTTTCCATAAATCGAGTACAGCTCAATCCGTAAAAAAGGGACAAAACCACTTCATTTTATTCACAGGCTTAGTTTTAACCACCGACAGTTTAAAACCGATTCCATTCGTAAACATTCGCAGTCATCGCAGAGGTCTAATTGGATTTTCAGACATCAACGGATATTTCGATGTAGTTGTTAAAAAGGGTGATACCATTTATTTCGAACAAATTGAAAAGAAAGGATCTTGGCATGTTGTTCCCGATACCCTTACAGGCAACCGATACAACGTAGTAAAATTATTAACACAAGACACGGGTTATATCTCAGATATTTTCATTCGGGCTCTGCCCTTGAAATCGCTATTTGCGCACGAGTTTGTTACCCGCGACATTCCCGATGATGCCTTAGAACGTGCACGTAAAAATTTGGAAAACGAAGCAGTAAAAGAAGAATTAAGAATGCGTCCCGCTGATGCACATCAAGCTCAATCACTAATGGCTACTCAACGTGCACAGCAATTGTATTACTACAATCAAGTGCCGCCTCAAAATTACTTAAGTCCGGTTGCTTGGATGCAGTTTTTCAATGCTTGGAAACGCGGGGATTTTAAAAAGAAGAAAAAGCCAACCAGCACCTATATTTCTCCGTATTGATACTCCGACCATAATTCCAAAGGTTTAACTTACCGAGTTTTTCTATTAAACCAATCAATGATTCGTGTAAACGAAATTTCAATACTTTAACTCACTGATTATCTATTTTATACCAATCAATGATTCGTGTAAACGGAATTTCAACGGTTAAACCCACCGGGCTTCAATTCTAAACCAATCAATCATCCGAGTAAACGGAATTTCGCTTGGTGCTCAACAACAATTCGGTAGATATAGGCATGGAAAAGCCTAATTTTTCAATGATTTTTATTGTCCAATAACTGAGTTGAAATTTCCAGCCAGACAATTCCATTCGAGGCGGATTAACGCTCATAATCTGTGCTAACTCTTGCATTATAAACTTAAAGGTAAGGTTGTGGCTTACCATCAAATAACGCTCGCCAAATTTCGTTTCTTGCTGTAGCATAGATAGTGCAGTGTGTGCCAAATCATCAACAAAAATAAATCCATTTGAACCCGCAGGATAAGCAGGAATTCCTTTTCGTACTGTATTCGCCACTTGTTCTGAACTGGTATGTCCCTCGCCAAAACCCAAAACCACCCCTGGATTCAATATCAATACCTGCAATCCCTCCTCTTTACCACGCCAAACCTCCATTTCTGCTAAATATTTACTATTGGCATAAGCCGTATTGTACTTGGATTCAACCCATTCAGAATTAATTCCTATGGGTTGATTGTTCTCAGGACGACCTAATGCGGCTATCGAACTTATGTGAAGAAACTTGTTGACCCCTTTTTTCAAACATGAGTTTATCAAATTTCGGGTACCCTCTGTATTTTCTTCAATCATTTTATCTTCGGATTTTCTATCAAATGATACGATGGCCGCGCAATGCAAAACTGCATCGAAAGAATCATCTAAAACTTGAAGAATCTCATCGGTGTCGAGCAAGTCCATATCTACCCATTGGGGATGGAAATTCTCAATCGATTTAAAATATTTGCTTAATATTAAATCGGATTTCTCTTGAGCAAATACTGAATTTGCATCGTCCATCACATTGGGTAACGTGTTATCCTCTACTGATAATTTGAACGATTCCAAATCACCCGAAAACACCTTCACATTCCTTAACTGTGGAACTCCCAAACGCTGTTTCAATTGAACCACCTGTTCCACTGTCAGATATTTCGACGTATCTAATTTTTGACCATTTGTATCCAACTTCGATTCCAGTAAACTGACTCCTAACTTCCCCCAATGCAAATACCATTTCCGCACGGAATGAAATAGATCCAACTTACTGGTTGCACGCTTGGCTAACACCACTTCATGTCCCATTAAGTTAGCTTGATAAGCCATATGACTACCCACAAAACCGGTAGCGCCTGTAATTAAAATCTTCATGGATTGGCCGTTGAATTGGCAGCAGAATCATTCATTTTCTGTATATATTCTAGCTGTTGCTCAGGAGTCACCATACCCTTCTCGATGAAGAAAACCATGGTTTGAGCCTGTTTCCCAATTGGAGTTTCACCGAAGTGTTTCACCAAGTATTTGTAATACTCCAAGGCTTTATCATACACTCCATTTTGCTCGTAATAATGGGAAGCAACTACTGCGCTCTCCATTTTTCGTTCTTTGCTACCGTTGAAGGTTTGCAGATAATATTCTGCCCATTGTGCGGCCTTAACTCCGTGGTTTTTTCGCTCTTGAATCAAGACAGCATAATAGCAATAGTTTTCACTTTTGGGATGTTTGGGATTCGCTTGAGCAAATGCAAACAACAATGAATCTGCATTTTTGGGCAAGGAATCTACTACCAATTTTGGCGTTAACTTAGACTCGAATGGCTCAATCTTTTGCAACTCTTTATCTACTTTGGAAACACATCCCCAAACTAAAAAAAGCACTAATCCGAATACACGATTCATTTTTGACATAGGGCAAATTTACAACGATTTGAACAATGTTAAAAACTTGGTTTCTCCTTCTGTAATTAATTGGGTAAAATTGCATTGATGAGTGAAAATCAATTAACCCAACCCCAATATACGGAAAACGAAATCCGAAGTCTGGATTGGAAAGAACACATTCGCCTGCGCCCCGGTATGTATATCGGGAAATTAGGTGATGGAAATTCCCCCGACGACGGTATTTACGTTTTGATCAAAGAAATCATCGATAACTCCATCGATGAACACGTAATGGGTAATGGTAAAAAAATTGATATCGTTATCGACGATAAACGCGTTACCATCCGAGATTATGGCCGAGGTATTCCTTTGGGAAAAGTCATAGATTGTGTATCCAAAATCAATACCGGAGGTAAATATGATAGTCGCGCTTTCCAAAAATCAGTAGGTTTGAATGGAGTCGGTACTAAAGCCGTTAACGCTTTGAGTAGCTATTTTTCGGTACAATCTTTCCGAGATGGGAAAACTAAAAAAGCAGAATTCAATCAGGGCAACTTGATTAACGATGCCGCAGAAGAAGCCACCACCGAAACTAATGGAACACGGATTATTTTCGAACCTGATGGAAGTATTTTTAAAAATTATCGTTTCATCCATGATTTTATTCGTGAACAGGTTAAAAATTACACCTACCTCAATTCGCAATTAACCATTCGATACAACGGAGAGTCTTTTGCATCTCGTCGAGGTTTGATGGACTTATTGGAAAGCAAGGTTACACCCGAAGCAGCTCTCTATCCCGTAGTTCACATCCAAGCAGATGACTTTGAAATAGCATTCACTCATACTGAGGCTTATGGTGAAGAATACTACTCCTTTGTAAACGGACAGTACACCACACAAGGGGGAACTCACCTAGTTGCTTTTAGAGAGGCATTCGTTAAAACCATTCGCGAGTTCTACAAAAAAGATTACGATGCTAGCGACATCAGAAGTTCCATCACCGCTGCAGTTAGCGTTCGCGTTGTTGAGCCCGTATTTGAGAGTCAAACTAAAACCAAATTGGGAAGTACGGAAATCGCACCCGATGGACCCAGCATGAAATCCGCCATGATGGATTTCATTAAAAAACATGTAGATGACTTCCTTCACAAAAATCCGTCTACTGCAGACGCACTTATTAAGAAAATTCTTCAAAATGAGCGCGAACGCAAAGACATGGCAGGAGTTCAAAAATTAGCCAAAGAACGTGCGAAGAGAGCGAATCTTCACAATAAAAAACTTCGGGATTGCAGAATCCATTTACCGGATGCTAAAAAAGATGAACGCTACGAATCAACATTATTCATCACGGAGGGAGATTCAGCATCTGGAAGTATCACCAAAAGTCGCAACCCCGATTTACAGGCGGTGTTCAGTTTAAGAGGAAAACCTCTAAACTGCTATGGACTTAAAAAGAAGGTCGTTTACGAAAACGAAGAATTCAACCTTCTACAACATGCTTTAGACATTGAGGAATCACTCGAAAATCTACGCTATAATAAAATCGTTATTGCTACCGATGCCGACGTAGACGGAATGCACATTCGTTTGTTAATGATGACCTTCTTTTTGCAATTCTTCCCGGATTTAGTTAGAAACGGACATTTGTACATTCTACAGACTCCGTTATTCCGAGTTAGAAATAAAAAAGAAACCATTTATTGCTTCAGCGATAAAGAACGAGTAGACGCAATTGCTAAATTGGGAAACAAGCCAGAAATCACACGATTCAAAGGATTAGGTGAAATTTCACCCGATGAATTTGGTGGCTTTATTGGTCCCGATATCCGTTTAGAACCCGTTATCTTAAAAGAAGATACCAGCGTGGAACGATTGTTGAAATATTACATGGGCAAAAACACTCCCGAACGCCAAGAATTCATCATCGATAATCTCGTGGTGGAAACCAACGATTTGGAAATTATTAAAGCTCCTAACGCCGAGGAAGCCAATGAATTGGCTGAAGTTTAAGATTTTACTAGAAAAGCAACCAGCTCACCGCTGGATTTTCGTGGCTCTAACCATAGCCTTTTCACTCATGGCTTGGGAAAGAATCCTCTACGCCGACTCTGCTTTCACGGCTTTTAACATTCTCAATTTATTTCCAGCTGTAGAACACCATCGTTACACTCAATGGTTGGTATTATCACCGGCATATCTAGGAGTTAAACTTGGACTTCCCGTAAATTTCATTATCCTTATTCTATCCATTACGCCCGTAGCGTTAGCTTGGATTTGTAGCGAATGTATTTGCAGAAATCACGAAGGAATTACGGGTTTACAACTGCTTTACTTTCCAGCCATTTTTCTTGTTTCGGGTCCTGACTTTCAGTTTTTGGGGACGGGCGAAATGATTTCCGCACTCATTTTTGCCGGATTGTATGCATTGGAACCAAAGCACATTCGTTCCACCATTTGGCTTACACTTTCGTATCTAGCGCACCCGGGGATTCTTCCCGCACTTTTTTTCGTACTCATAGTCCAAAAAAATCATTGGAAAAACTACTTGTTTTTCGCACTTGTAATCATTGTCAAACAAGCCATTATCCCTCCCAATCCCTACGAAGTAAGCATCCTTCAGAAAATAAATTTTCAAGAGTGTTGGGCTTTTTTTCAAAGTTGGGGATTCCACTATTTTGTTTCTTCCCTTTTCGGGGGATGGGCAACGCCTTACTTAATTTTAGGTCTGCTTATTCTCTTATTTGGCGATTTGAAAAATCGACTTCTACTGGGAATTGGAATTCTAATTTCACTATTTCTCGCATTCATATATCGCGAAGGAGAAAGTGACATGATGATGCAAAAAAGCTTTGCTCCCATGCTCCCCATTTTGTGGTTTTTAGTCACCCGTAATTCAATTAATTGGAGTGTTATCCAGAATATTCGACTAAAAATCGGATCCAATCGAACTTTTCAATTACACCCAGATTCTATGTTGCGTATGATTCTAATATTTTGTTTCTTCTGGGGAAGTACTTTTATTTGGCGCTCTTACCTATTCCACCATACGCGACTGCAACTGCTGGATGCTCAATTAACTCAGAATTCCCATCCCCCGAAAAAAGCCGTTTCTTCTGAATACTTTCATCCGGACCAATTTAAAATCAATTGGGCCATACCGTATGAATCAATAATCCGTTCAGCATACTGGAGCAAAAAAACGACGAATCTCGGAGCAAAAACGATTAAAATCAATACGTTCTGCATTGTAAATGATTCCAATGAGGCCATAAAAAAGCCCCTAGGAATCAATCAATTCTTAGGGGCTCCATTTGCATATCCGATCGGTGTTGAAAATCTTAATCCTGAGTATTTTCCAGGCCTTTCAAAGGAACCGTATCGGTGGTACAGTAATCCTTAAATTAAATACACCCATAAGTGCATTTATTCAAGAGAATACGTTGAAAGTTATTAGTAGCGGTACTCGTCGCGTTTGAACGGACCAGTTACAGAAACTCCAATGTAATCAGCTTGCTCAGCGGTTAATTCAGTTAATTCCACACCAATTTGAGCCAAGTGCAAACGTGCAACTTTCTCATCCAAGTGTTTAGGAAGCACGTAAACTTGATTTTCGTAGTTGCTGTGGTTGTTCCAAAGTTCCATTTGCGCCAATGTTTGGTTCGTGAAACTGTTACTCATTACGAAACTTGGGTGACCCATTGCACAACCCAAATTCACCAAACGACCTTCTGCTAAAACGATGATTTCTTTAGAATCAACGTTAAATACATCCACCTGTGGTTTAATGGTATATTTGGTGTTGCCGTAATTTTTATTCAACCAAGCCATATCGATTTCGTTATCGAAGTGCCCGATGTTACAAACGATCGTTTTATCGTTCATCATACGGAAATGCTTTTCAGAAACGATGTTACAGTTACCTGTAGCGGTTACTACGATATTTGCTTGAGGAATAGCAGTTTCTAAGCGCAAAACTTGAAAACCATCCATAGCTGCTTGTAAAGCACAAATCGGATCGATTTCAGTTACGATTACACGTGCACCCGCTCCTCTTAAACTTTCAGCAGAACCTTTTCCAACATCACCGTAACCACAAACAACAGCCACTTTACCAGCCATCATAATATCGGTTGCACGGCGAATTTCATCCACCAAACTTTCTTTACAACCGTATTTGTTATCAAATTTACTCTTAGTTACAGAGTCGTTGATATTGATTGCAGGAATTGGCAAAGTTCCGTTCACAACACGCTCGTACAAACGGTGAACACCAGTTGTAGTTTCTTCAGAGATACCCTTAATAGCAGCAACCAATTCAGGATAACGATCCAAAACCATATTGGTTAAATCACCACCATCGTCCAAAATCATATTGAGTGGTTGACGGTCTTCACCGAAAAATAAAGTTTGTTCGATACACCAATCGAATTCTTCTTCGGTCATGCCTTTCCAAGCATAAACGGGAATACCAGCAGCAGCAATTGCCGCAGCTGCGTGATCTTGAGTTGAGAAAATATTACAAGAACTCCAAGTTACATCAGCACCCAATTCTACCAATGTTTCAATCAAAACAGCAGTCTGAATCGTCATGTGTAAGCAACCAGCGATGCGAGCACCACTCAATGGCTTTGATTGGCCATATTCAGCTCTTAATGCCATCAAACCGGGCATTTCCGCTTCAGCCATTTTGATTTCTTTGCGACCCCACTCCGCGAGAGTGATGTCTTTTACCTTGTAAGGAATGTATGTTGAATTAGTTGACATGTTTTAAAATAAAGTGCAAATTTACGAAAAATTTAGAACCCGCAGTTGCAACCTCCCTTTTTCTGTGTACGAGATTTGTAGTTTTTACTTCCACAAGATGACACAGTCGTGCTCAAAACTCCCACACACAACAATAAAGCAATCCATTTATAGCGTTTCATAGTATATTGTTTAAACAAAAATAACACGTATTTAGTCTATCAAATGTACTCCTTTTCCCATAAATTCAAGAAAAAAACGCACCTTTGCACCGATTTTTACTATGACATTACTTTCCATTTTAGATTTAGCACAAGATTGGCTTTTGCATTTAGACGATAAATTGCAAGAAATAGTAGGCACGTACAAGACATTGACTTATTTCATCCTATTTGCTATCATCTTTGTTGAAACCGGATTGGTACTGATGCCCTTTCTCCCAGGTGATTCTCTGCTTTTTGCCGCTGGTAGCATTGCCGCCCTCGACGACACGCTGAACGTATATTACCTCATTCCATTGCTCATATTTGCCGCGTTGTTAGGCGATAACACCAATTACTTCATTGGCTCCAAAATAGGCACTCGAATTTTTGACTTAAAATGGAGGTTTTTGAAACGAGAATACCTCACTAAAACGGAAGAGTTCTACGAAAAACACGGAGGATACACCCTTATTATGGCACGATTTGTCCCCATAGTCAGAACTTTTGCACCCTTTGCTGCCGGAATGGGTTCAATGACCTACCGCAAGTTCATTGGCTACTGCATTTCAGGAGCTGTTTTATGGGTCACTTCCATCACTTTATTAGGTTACGCCGTAGGCGATTTGCCTTGGGTTAAAAACAATTTTGAAACCGTAGTATTTGCCATCATTGGATTCTCTATTGCTCCGATGATTTATAAATACCTTCAATCTAAATGGAAAAAATAATCCGACTTGGATTAATCGGAAAACCTATTTCCCATTCGAAAAGTCCAGACATTTTTGCAGGTTTCTTTTCGGGGGAAGGTATTTCGGATGCTCAATATCAACTATTCGAACTTAACAAAATTGGCGAACTGCCACAATTAATCGCACAAAATCCACTACTCGGTGGATTCAATGTAACTATACCCTACAAAAAGGAAATTTTTCAATATTTAGACGAGGTCGACCCCAAGGCTAAAGCCATTGGAGCTGTAAATACGGTGAAAATCATCCGAAACTCGACGGACGTTTCAAATACGCATCCCCCAAAGAAAGATGCTCGTAACATTAAATATGGATTTGAATTAACCAATGAACCTGGACCCATCGTTGAATCGGAAATCGAATCCAACCTTCAATTAATCGGATACAACACGGATTTTGACGGTTTTGAATTCGCATTAAAATCCCTTCCTCATCAGCAATTCGATTGTGCTTATGTACTTGGAACGGGTGGTTCTTCCAAAGCCGTTGCAGCCGTTTTGACAAGTTGCCAGATACCCTTTAAAAAGGTAAGTCGAAATTTAAAGGAGGGGATTAATTCTATTAATCAGATCTATAGTGCAAGCTCCGAACCGAATTTCACGACAAAAGAAATTAAGGGAATTGCAGATGAGTTTTCGAACTCACAATTCAATTTCAGAACTATCAACTATGAGGAGTTTCTAAATTCAGAATTTCAAGAAAACACATTGATCATCAATACCACACCTTTGGGGATGTGGCCCAATGTGGACAGTTGTCCCCCGATACCGTGGAACAAACTACCTCAAAGCACTCAATTCATTGATTTGGTTTACAATCCCCAAGAAACCCAACTACTCCGAGAAGCCAAAATACGTGGCTTAATAGGAATCAATGGACTTTCCATGCTTCAAAAGCAGGCAGAAAAAGCTTGGGAGATTTTCAAAAAATAAACGACCTTTACATTTCCTTAGATTATGAGTAAAAACGTTAACCATTTCTCGGTATATACCCGATTTTTAATGCTAGGCAGCACCTTTTTACTTTCTAGTTTACTTCACTGGGGTTGTAAAACTCCTAAGTCAAAACTAGACAATGCTGTTTCCAATGCAATTGCTAATTTAGAGAATGAAAATCCATCATCTCAAAACAACTTGGGATTCATTTACAAATCTTCTACTTTCCAGAACGATGTAACCAAACCCTATCAAAAAACACCCGATAAAATCTGGACACTCAATCATACCGATTTGGACCTTTTTCTTAACTGGGAACAACAAACCGTAAATGGCTATGCCTCGTTGATTTTATCCAACAACTACCATCCCCAGCTAAATCGCATTGAATTGAATGCGCAAGGAATGGATATTCACCAAGTTTGGTTAGATACACTTTCTGCAAACCTGAAACCCAATTTCAAACAGTTAAATATTCGAGTTCCAGAACACAAATTAGAACCACTTACCACCAAACCCAAACAACTAGGTTCTGATACTTCGGTAAAAAACATTGAGTTTAGGCATACTTCCAACAGCACTTGGCTGCCCATTCAATGGGATTATAAGGATTCACTTACCCTTAAAATTGCTCTTCCATTCGGAATTAGCAGAAATAAATCCATTCGATTAATTATTGCATACACCGCAAATCCCGAACGTTCGGTACACAATAAATCTACTACTGCCGGAACAGCAATATCATCGGATAAAGGAGCATATTTCATTAATCACGACTTGAAACATCCAGTATTCCCTCGTCAATTTTGGACACAAGGCGAAACTCATGCTTCATCTAGATGGTTCCCTACTTTGGATCATCCCAGTCAAAAACATACCCAAACACTTCAGATTACCTATCCCGACACGATGATTTCCATCAGCAACGGGAAATTAATGAGCAGCAAAAACATCCCCCAATCTAAAGAAAAAACGGATTGGTGGATCATGGAGAAACCGCATTCCGTTTACTTAACCATGTTGGGCTTAGGGAATTGGGTAAAAACCGAACAAAATGTTCGCTCTGCAAAAACTCAGATTCCTGTGAACAGTTTCGTGGAACCTGCTTTTCAAAATGCAGCTTACAATCATTTCAAACATACCGCAGAAATGATTGATTTCTTTTCAAATTACACGGGTGTCGACTTTCCTTGGGGAAAATTTGACCAAGTGAGCGTTCGAGATTTTGTGAGCGGTGCCATGGAAAACACCAGCTGCGTTGTGCATAATGAACGCTTGATGGATTCAGAAAACGACATGGAAGACTACGTTTCCCATGAGTTATTTCACCATTGGTTCGGGGATTTAGCAACGTGCGAAAATTGGTCCGACCTCACATTGAATGAAAGTTTTGCAACCTACGGGGAGTTTTTATGGAGAGAACATAAATATGGTTTCGACAATGCCATTTCTTGGATGAATTCCAATTCCCAAATTTCAGATGATGCCCATTTTAAATCCCTAGTGAATCATTATTACGCCAATCCCGACGAACAATTCGATGATGTTCGCTATAACAAAGGCGCGGCAATTTTACACATGCTTCGAAATTATATCGGCGATGATAATTTCCGTTTATCCATGAAAACCTACCTAACGCAGCACGGCTTTAAAACGGCTAATACCAACGACTGGAAAAAAGTCATAGAACAAGTTACAGGTAGAAATATGGACGACTTTTTCAATTCTTGGTACTATTCAGGAGGAAAGTTGAGCGTCGATTATTACATTGGCCGCGACACAATGTCCCCAACCCAAAAAGGATATCGCTTATACATTCATTCCTACGCTAATATGTCGTCGGCTTCTTCGGACCTCGAAATGCCTGAAGGACCTAAATTAACTGAGTACTACTACGGTGTCAATAAAACCGTGGCACTTCCGATTGAATGGGGCAAACTTAACTCCGATCGCAATCGCATTTCAACGTTTCACGACACAACAATCTACACCCAAGCGGATAAAATTAATTATTCTATTTATTTAGGAGAAACGCTTCCGGATTTTTTAATCATAGACCCCAAAAATACACTGTTATCGGACGATATTTCGCCCAATTACCCGTTGGCTATGGGCAATCGCATTCAAGAACGCGAGTCTAGTAATTCAAATACGGCTCACCAATACCACATTTGGACGCCAGAGTATTTGTTTGACCTCGGATACAACAATATTTCGGTTGCACCTGATTGCTTTAAATACAAGTATTTATCTATGTTTTTCGGGGGATATTTATACGTTTCGCCGAACTTTTGGCCCAAAGAAATACCCAATACTGCACTCGATAGCATTGCTTTGAATTTCCAAAACTCAACATTAGTTAGCATTGCTAAACACGTTCATCAAGAATCTGAAAAACAACAAAATTCGAGTTGGACCATCTATCCTCCTTTATCGGTTTTGAGAGAATCAAACAGCATTGCTGAAGAAGTTCAATTGGAATTGCTTAACAAGTTGTTTTTAATTAACTACTCTGCAAAAAATAAGAATTTAATCAGTTGGTCATCTTCTGAACTCGTAAACTTTGCTTTGAATCAGGAAATTTATGCAGAATTAACCTCCAATTCTTCTATGGAAGAACTACGGAATAAATCGATCAAATACATTGAAAATGCGGTAAACAGCAACTCCAACAGTGAGTCTAAATCGGAGCTTATTCGAACCTTGATTTCCCAACACGCCCTTTCAAACAGAATGGATTCAGAGGATGTAGGCGATGTGAATGAAAACTCAAAAAAGCAATCCAAGATTGAATCTTCTAGCACCAGAAACAAGAATCACAAATTCGTTTTTGAACCTAGCTCCCTTCCCTTGGATTTTTCTCGCAATTACTCGTTAAACGAATTAGATTCTTTGAGAATGGTTTTCAAAAAAATGTACTGGGACCCTTATTTGCATTTTTACAGCAATCGATTAAACTCAAAACCGATAAATTTCGATGCTAGATCGGAGTGGTTTCTAGATTCAATGATGATGGTATTTGCCAAAAATCATTTGATCTCACAATTACGTGCAATGCCAGTAGACGGACAAATATCTAACGAAGTAGATGTACTTTTACCTATAAAAGACCGTCATTTACTTTCTAGAAATACATTGTTCTTATTTACTATGTATGAGCGTTCTTACCATAAAATCAAATCAAAAGTTCGCTTATCCGAAGAGTTTAACCGTTTTGAAGAAGAATTGTGGAATAAGTTCTTTTTCTTGCCACTCATCCCCGACCATCGCAATGAAATTTTAACGCAATTATCCGAGGGTTTGTCGGAATCCTTAACAGATGAACTTTTTTCTGCATTGGAATTCGAGAATCGCATGAAAGCTCCAGATATTTTTGCATTAACCGGTGGTGCTTATTTCAACTTATCCTTGGGTGAATGTTACGACAAACTCGAACTCATTAAAAAACTAGCTTTCAACGAATTAAAAGACAATAAAAATGAAATCCCACAACGGTTCGTTCTATACCAACAGAATAAACTTAAAAAAATTGTGGGGCAAACAGAATCCAAGACGTCCAATCGCTTGGCTTTGATGCGGTTGAACGAGTTTTTAAAATGATTTTAATTGTTGTTTATTATTTAAAATCATTCTAATTTCGCACCTATTAAAAATCAGTTAACATTACGGTTAATTGGAGTGGCTATTTCAGAGGATTTCCTGTGAAAATTCGACCTAACTAATTGCAGTAACTCAACAGATTCAAAACTTACTTACTACACTATGACCGCTAAAGACATTGAATTCAACGAAGTGTATGAAATTGCTCGTTTGGAAGAAAGTGAATTAACTCAAAAATTGGCGGAAATGGGTTGTGTACCTGGAACAGAAATAGTGAAACTGTATACGGCTCCAGGAGGTGATCCCATTGCATTTAGAATTGATGCTTATATTTTAGGACTTAGGCAGGTCGAAGCCGACCAAATTGTTATACGTAAACCCATTGCGAAAATCGAAACCGTATGACAAAAAGAATTGCGCTAATTGGTAATCCCAATTGTGGTAAAACAACCTTATTCAATCGATTAACAGGATTGGATCAAAAAACAAGTAATTTACCTGGAACTACAGTAGATTCATATAAAGGCAGCATTAAAATTGATGGTGAAGTAATTGAATTAATTGACCTTCCTGGAATTTATTCCCTATTTACTAATTCCGAGTACGAACATGTTGTAATCCGTCATTTACTAGCAGATGGTCCAGATAAAATTGATGGCGTGATATACATCCTAGATGCTTCGAATTTGAGAAGAAACTTATTGTTGTTATCGCAAGTTTCTGAACTGAAAATTCCAGCAACATGTATTCTTACGATGAATGACACCGCTGCTCGACGCCAAATAAGTGTGGATTACAAAAAGCTGTCTGAAGAAATTGGATTGGACATAACACCATTCAATCCTCGAACTGACAAAAATCTATCACCCATTCATCAAGCAATTAAACAACTTCAGATTGGATTAACATTAAGTTTCAATGAAGGATTTAGAGAGCGTTTGAGTGATTTTGCCAATGGTAAAATAGATCGAGGTATCAGTAAAGAAACCTTATTGCGATACGGATCCATTGATGGAGTGATGCAACGTGCGGTTTCAACAAAAGACAAGAAAAAAGCCTCAAATACACTTAAAATTGACCGGATAGTCACTCACCCTATTTACGGTTTTTTCATTTTTATATTTGTCATGTTGGCCCTATTTCAAGGGGTCTTCACCCTCGCTGAAAAACCCATGGCTTGGATAGAAGATGGATTTGCCTTCCTGCGCGACCAGATCGGAAGTCTACTACCTGAGGGTAATTGGGGTAATTTCGTTCAAAACGGAATTCTCAGTGGTTTAGAGGGTGTAGTTTTATTCGTTCCTCAGATTTTCATTTTGTTTTTCCTGATAGGAATTTTAGAAGATAGCGGCTACATGGTAAGAGCCTCTTTCATCTCGGACCGAATTATGCGAAAGTTGGGATTAAATGGTCGTTCTATTATTCCTTTGGTCGGGGGATTTGCTTGTGCTATCCCGAGCATTATGGCTACTCGAACCATTCGCAACAAATCGGAGAGATTAATAACCATGTTAATTGTTCCATTGATGAGTTGTAGTGCGCGACTACCTGTATATATTTTACTCATTTCACTGATTGTTCCAGGAAATGAATTTTGGGGTCCACTACCCGCTCAAACGTTATTAATGACACTGGCTTATTTTGCTGGAATCATCATGGCTGTATTAGTGGCTTTTGGATTAAAAATATTCGGGCGCAATCGCGAAAATTCCGAATTTGTATTAGAACTTCCCACCTACCATCCCCCAAGAATACAAACCGTAATTAGTCAAGCATGGTTTAAATGTAAAGCATTTTTAAACGAGGCCGGAAAAATCATTATAGTAATTTCGATTGTTTTGTGGGCTTTATCCAACTTTGGTCCAGAAAAAGCAATGAACATCGCCAATCAACAAGCTACAGAATTAAATAAATCTGCACATCCTGATTCGGCTCAAAAGGCACAAAGCTTAATATTGGAAGCCAGCTATGCGGGACATTTAGGTAAATGGATTGAACCTGCCATTTCTCCTTTGGGATATGATTGGAAAACAGGTATTGCATTGATATCTTCATTCGCGGCTCGCGAAGTATTCGTGGGCACCATGAGCACTTTATTTCAATCCACTTCCGAAGATGAGGATGTAATGGGCATACGAGACAAAATGCAATCTCAAATCAATCCCAACACAGGTAAACCGTTGTACGGAATTCCTTATGCTGTTAGTTTAATGTTGTTTTACGCGTTTGCATTACAATGTGTTAGTACCATGGCGGTACTTAAGAAAGAAACTCATTCTTGGAAGTGGCCTATACTTCTTTTTGTGGGATATGGATTCATTGCATATATCACCGCGTTTATTGCATACAATCTACTTTCCTGAATCACATAAAGATTTCAAGCGATTATTTTAAACAAATCGGCTATTTTTTTGTATTTTTGCATGGCGAAGTACATTCATCGGAAAAAGTGAATCACTGCTCTAATTTACAGAACGAATCAACTCGAATATTCGTCAAAATAGGGTCAATACGATTTATAGACAGATGCTCACTAAACGAAAAATGGATTTGCACACGTTTATAACAAACAGATAACACTTAATTCATTTTTAACCTAATTAACTACGATTACCATAAATGAGGCAATTAAAAATTTCAAAACAGTTTACCAATCGCGAAAACAAATCATTAGACAAGTACTTAAATGAAATCTCCAAAGTGCCGATGATTGACGCACAAGAAGAGGTGGAATTAGCAAGAAGGATTCGTGAAGGCGACCAAGCAGCATTGGAAAAACTAGTAAATGCCAACCTACGTTTCGTGGTTTCCGTTTCAAAACAATACCAGAATCAAGGCTTAACCTTAGGTGACTTGATTAATGAAGGGAATATGGGATTAATCAAAGCTGCAAAGCGTTTTGATGAAACCCGCGGTTTTAAATTTATCTCCTATGCCGTTTGGTGGATTCGTCAGTCCATCCTTCAAGCATTAGCCGATCAAAGCCGTATTGTTCGTCTTCCCTTAAACAAAGTTGGTAGTTTAGGCCGAATTACTCAAGCCGCTGCGCGTCTTGAGCAAGAATTGGAACGCGAACCCACTCCTCAAGAAATCGCTGATTCTCTTGAAATTCCTTTATCCGAAGTTGAAAACGCTTTGCGTTCTTCCGGTAGACACCTTTCAATCGATGCACCGCTAGCTGAAGGCGAAGACAATACGCTTTTAGGTGTTTTGGATAACAACGACGAACCCAACCCTGACATGCCTCTTCTCAACGAGTCATTGCAAAACGAAATCAATCGTGTTATATCAACTCTAAGCGATAAAGAACGCGATGTTTTGAAATATTACTTTGGCTTAGACGGCAACGCTGCTCATACTTTAGAAGACATTTCCGACAAGGTAGGCTTGACTCGTGAACGTGTTCGCCAAATTAAAGAAAAAGCATTACGCAGATTAAGAAAATCGAG
>CAYPYX010000006.1:0-39558 GCA_964415065.1 uncultured Rhizobium sp. | reverse complement strand
AGGAGTAAATTAGAATCGAATTTGGACTTGTGAACGTGTCTTTCTAAAACAAGTTGACACATCAAATTATAAAAAAGCCCTCCTTGCAATAAGGAGGGCTTTTTTATTGACTATTTTTTATTCAACTCTTTTTAGGGTGCAAAATCATTTTTAAGCGGCACGTAAAACACATATTACATGTGGTAAACTCGATACTTTTATTTCCCAAAAAGCTTCTAGCTAATCCAATAAGTTCATTTAATACAACTGAAATATATTTAGAGTATACATAACAATATGCCGAATCTAACAATTTTCACATAGAGCTTTATCTACTAAGCAATTCGATCAATAAAGAACCATTACAGTACCTTTATAAACGTATAACTTATTGTCAACATAACGGAATACAATTTCATATCCGTACATACCTTCAATAACCTGAACACCATCCTTATCGATACCCTTCCATTTTTCTTCTGGGTTCTCTGTTTGCCATAAGATATTTCCCCAGCGGTCAAACACTTTCATGCTGTATTTATTCAGACCGAAGGTCATGTTGGGACCAAAGGACTCATTCAAACCATCAATGTTGGGACTGAAAGCATTCGGAATCCACATCAATAATTCGGGCTTCAAGAATATCAGAGCACTGGTACTGTCTTTACAACCATTTGCAGTGGAGGCTATTAATCGCACTTTAAAATTACCTGTTCTATCGAAGGTTTTATAAATAGGACCTGCTACATAATCAACCTGACCATCCTCAAAATACCATTCATAATTCTGAGCACCCTTCCCGGTAAAGTCAAATCTCCAATCTGTTTCCATACCTTTTGACATTAAATACTCCGAAGTGAAACTCGCTTTGGGTTTCTCAAATGCTTGAACAGGATAATCATTAGCATCACCCTTGCAGCCAAAATTTGAAGTAACGCTTAGCTTAACGGTAAAGTTACCCTGTGCCATGTAGGTATGCTTAGGATTAGCTTGTACAGATAGATTGCCATCCCCAAAAGCCCAATTGTATGATGGAATGCCTCTATTGAGCACTAGAGCAGAGTTAAACTGTATTTCTTCACCAACACAAGCATCTTTCCCTAAAATACTAACCAAAGGGGTCTCAGCTACATAAATCGATTGCTCTGAAGCATTTCTGCATCCCTCCTTAGAAGAGGCCAACAATCCCACTCGATATGTGCCTGTATCGGCCATAACTTGATTCGGTATATTAGTACCCGTATGCGTTATTACTGTTTTACCTAAAATTCCCCAGTTGTATGTTACCGCATTGGCTCCATTTTCGTTGGAAGTATTAGAGAAAATAAACAGATTGTTTTGTAAACACTGAGTAGTATTATTGATGGTAAAAGAAGATTGTGGTACTGCAAAGATTTCAATTTCTTTTACCATTGAATCTTTACACCCTTTATCTGTGGTTGATACCATTTTTACCATTTTCCTTCCCACTGTGGCATACGACTTACCTGTGGAATTCTTGTTATTGTCAAAGGTTCCGTCATTAAAATCCCAACGTACTGTGTACACACCTGTAAATGCTGTTTTATCCATAAAGTTGAATCCTTGAGAATAGAAACACGCTGTATCTTTATTGGTGGTAAAATCAGCCTTAGGACTTGCTACAACCGTTGCTGTAGTGGTCATAGAATCAAAGCAATTCTGCGAAGTTCTTACTGTATGTTTAATTAAGAATGTACCATTCGTTGTGTAGGATTTATCAAAGGAATCCAAGGTAGATTTGGTTCCATCACCAAAATCCCAAGTATGCGTGGCCGGAACTCCCGTTACTTTCCAAGGATTCTTGGAAACAAAATGAAACTTATTACCATTGAAACAAAGTTGAGCCTTATCTGGAATTATACTTGCATCCGGATTTTTAAACACTACAACATTTCGTTGTACCGAATCTTTACATCCAAAATTTGTTGTTGCAATCAAACGCACCCAGAAACTTCCATCGGCTGGGAAGGTTTTGTTAGGGACTACCTTCGCATATGCTGTCGTGTTATCACTAAAAACCCAGTCACTTCTATCTGTTAATTTACTTCCTTTTGGCACAGTACTTACACATTCTAATGTGTAATAATGTCCTTTAAAACAAAGGGAAGAATCTATTACTTTCATTATGGCTTTCGGCTCTGGAGCAACATATACTTTCGCATCAACCGTATCTTTACATCCCATATCCGTAACAGTCATAAGGACAATTTTCTGAAAACCGGTATCTTTAAACTTGATGGGCTTAACCGTTCCCTGATTGTCGTATGTTTTACCATCAACTAACCACTTATCCTGGAAAGTACCGTAGGGAATTGTAGAGTTATCATACAACTCAAATTCATTTTGTTTTAAGCATTGTTGAACTACTTTTGACCCTATCTCTGTTTTAGTTGTGGGATGTACCACGTACAGTGAGTCAATTGTATCTCTACATGCGTATGGGGTTTCGGTGATCATTCGAATGTAGAATGTATCATACAAACCATAATAATGTTCAGCTTTACGCACGTTTGTTAAAGTATCTTTATTACCATCCCCAAAACTCCAAAACGTAGTTTTTATACCCAATGGCGAAGAACTACTATCCAATAAAGTGGCTTTCGCATTTTGACAGAAATACGGATCCGGGATACTTAATTTTGCTACTGGATATGGATAAACTACTAAAGCTGTATCCAAAGTGTCTTTGCAGCCTTTTTGGGACTCTACAATATACCTTAACTTATTTCTGCTTAGTGAATCAAAATGATACATAAAACGTTTATCGTTTGATATCACTGTTTTTAAATTTAAAATATCATTCAAGATCCAAGTACTATTTTTCCAAGAGTCTTTAGTGAAAGCCGACTTATCGGTCAGCGAAAAATAATTCTCTTTATAACATTGAATTGCTGTATCCCAAGAGATTCTAGCAGTAATAGTATCTGCACGACGAACATAAGAAGAATCAACTGCAATACAGAATGTAGAAGTATCGGTTACCTTTAACCAAACTTTAGAATCTTTAGTTATAGTTTTGGTTCGTGTGCGAGTCGAATCGTTCCAAACATATAAAAACTTGCTACTTGAGGGTGCCGCTAAATCTACCTTAAGTGTATTCGCACATTGAGTAATGGTATCAGGGAAATTCAAAATTGGACCTGGTTTTACCGAAATAATCTTACTTCGTGTAATTGTATCATCCTTTCCGCAATCCGTTTTTACCACCAACTTCATTACAGAATAATAAGTACCAATTTTCTCAAATTTATGTGTTACGGAATCACCCCACTCACTTGGCGTACCATCTCCAAACTCCCATTTTACCGCTTTTACATTTTTATCCTTGTACTGAGCCACCATTTTAACTGGATCACTAGGACACATTCCTTTACGCACAATTTTGGCATCGTACTCAACACTTTCAAATAACGCACCTGCAGAATAGGTATAACTTTCATATGGACCTGTTCCGTATGCAACTACAATGCTTCCACTATCGCATTGAATGGTATTCGACGATGGATTGGCAACAGTCATTTGACAATATGAGTATTGTCCGAATGATGTATTTACATCTGTAAAGTTGCTTGCATTAATTAGTGTACCATTTAACCGAACAATGGATTTTGCCGATCGCACCACCAGAATATTTACCCAGTGGTTTTTCATATTGCTCGTTGTAGCTGTACCAACTACGGTTTTAAGTAATCGTTGATTCACATCTGGTGACAAGAAGATAGCAGGATCCCCATCTTGGCTTCCGCTCCAACCATTACACACACCATTTTTCATATATTGTGCAACATAAGCAGGCTTACTGGTGCGAATATTAACTGCAGCAGCTGTAGTTTGATGCTGATAAATCCACTGACCTTTCTTTAAAATAGTAGCTGTCAAAGTTCCATTTATATATACTTGAGTAGTGTCGAAAGCAGCAATTACTTTGTAGGCATAACCATTATTCTGACGTGCAAACGGCATCAAAACATAGTTCTTTCCAAGTGCTTTTGTTGGTAATACTTGAGTATATAAGTGATCCCTACCGTTAACCCCTGTTCCACAATTTCCTTTTGTTACGTGGGAAGACCGAGCGCCTGAGAAAACATTAATTTTACCACAACCGTCAATTACTCGAATTCTAGTTCCCGTTAAGTCACCGTTTTTTGCTCCAGTTGTTCCCCAAGAAGTAGCAGCTGGATCCGTATTATTGGTTCCGTCACTAGGATCCGATTGAACCTGATAAATCTGCCCTCTTTGAGACAATGTTACTGTGTAAGGTGTTCCAGCTGTTTTACCTCCTTTGGTTCTGAATGAAGGTGTAATTTCTACTTTAACATTGTTATCCATGGCAATGATAACAAACTCGCTCTCTGCCCATTTACCTCCTGAAATACCCGCATTAGGAGGAAAACTAGCCACAAAGAATTCTGGAGCTGAGGGAATACTCTCGTACGGAAGAACAAAGGTTCCATCCGAACGATTCAATTCCAAATTCATACAGTAAACGTTGATTGGATCTTGGGCAACTAAACGTAATCCTTTTTTAGAATTTACATCCGATTGACCAAACTCAGATCCCACCGGATAGTAAAAGTTAACATCCACCGAAATTCGATTAACTACTCCTTTTTTAATGTTGTAATTCACAGAAGATCCTGTCAATCTTGGATTGTCTAACGTAACTTTAGTATCAAACTCTGATGTTACGAAAATCAACAATGTATCTGGATATCCCCCATTTCTTGTTTCCATTTCCATGAAACTCATGTAAAATGTTTTACCTGTGGAACTAATTTGAGCATTAGCTTCCTTGGCAAAAAATAACACAAATAAAAAGGTAAGAGAAAGTAGTATTCTTTTCATAAAGATTTTTTTCAATATCATTGATTTTAAAGTTTTTTCAGTTTTCAATTCGACGGCTTAGCCAATACTTAAAAACAAATTATTTGAGAGTTGAAATCCATTGACTTTTACAACGGAAATCATCATTTATTCCTCATTATTTGTTTATAGAGTTGCTGCTTCGCATTGTCCTATTAAAATAGGACAATAGGACAACGATTTTCGTTGCTCATTATTTTCTACCAATGTGATTTTTTTTGCGACGAAAAAACAATTTCAAATACAATAACCCAACAATTAGACTTTCGAATTGTTCATTATTCGAAAATTGCACCACTAAAAATCAATTCGTTTCCATCAAAAACACTAACAAATTGCCCTGGAGTGACACTCTTATGAGGGTGGCTAAAATATACTATAATATTCCCCTCGGAATCCTCAATTAATTCACAAGGGAAAGCCGCTTGTCGGTAGCGAATTTGACACGTTAATTTTTTACTTTTCAATGACGAATCAATTAGACTCGGACGCACCCAATGTGCTTCTTCCTTTTTTACCATCAAACCGCGATAAAACAATGCAGGATGATCTTCACCTTGTCCTACAAAAATGCGATTATTCTCTACATCTGTGTTTAGAATAAACAAAGGCAATGGTTTTCCTCCGATTTGCAGCCCTTTACGTTGTCCACGAGTATAAAAATGAGCACCTCGATGTTCACCTGTTGGAATCCATTGACATTCATTCAAATTCAATCGTAGTTTCGCCAAAAGTATCTTGGAATTTGCCAAGCTCAATGATTCATTAACTTCATTTAAAGATTCATTAATTCCGGAATCATTAATTCCGGCCGTAGGTTTCATTTCAACATCCTCTACTCTACCAAAAACCTGTTCTTTATATCCTACAACACTTGGGTCGTTGGCTGCAATTTCAAATACTTCGCCTTTTTTAATTTCTAATTTTTGTTGTAAAAACTCAGGTAAACTCACTTTACCGATAAAGCATAGCCCCTGAGAATCCTTCTTATTGGCTGTAACAAGGCCAATTTCTTCCGCTATTTTACGAACCTCCGATTTCTGTAGTTCACCAATTGGGAAAAGTGCCTTACTCAACTGGAATTGATTCAATTGACATAGAAAATAACTTTGGTCTTTATTGGGATCTAATCCTCTCAACAATTGAAATTCCTCTGCTCCAGATGCATTTAAAACGATTCCTTTTCGCACATAATGTCCCGTACCCACAAAATCAGCACCCAACTTCAATGCTTCTTCTAAGAACAAATCAAATTTAATTTCCCGATTACAGAGCACATCCGGATTAGGTGTTCTCCCAATTTGATATTCATGAAACATATAATCTACAATTCTCTCCTTGTAAACTTCACTCATATCAATAACTTGAAATGGAATTCCAAGTTGATCTGCCACCAACATGGCATCGCGACTATCATCAATCCAAGGACATTCATCTTCAAGAGTAACCGAAGCATCATTCCAGTTTCGCATAAACAATCCGACCACGTCATACCCCTGCTCTTTCAACAAATATGCAGCAACGGAGCTATCAACTCCGCCACTCATTCCTACAATAACTCTTGAATTACTTTTCATTTAATTGAGTTGCTTTAAACATCCAATAAGATTATACCCAATGATCCACAAAGTTCGTCATTCTGTTTTAAAATCAATTAAATCTGTCACAAAGATAAATGCTGGGATTTTATGCAATTCTACAAGGAGAAGCATCGACAAAAACCAACTATACTTGTCCAAATCGCTTTCTAAGAATCCATTCAACCGTAAAAATCAATGCGATCAAGGCTAGATATCCCCAAAAATCCTTAACCGTTAAATTTCGATTTTCATCTACCAGTTTTATTTGATTTAACTTATTCTGAATAATCCAACTTTCCACTTTTTCTAAAACCTCGCTGTTTATTTTATTTTTTTCTTCTGGGGATGAAAGATTCGACCTCAAACCTATAACGAAATCTCCTTGGTGATTTCTTGCAAACTTTCTCAATAAATCGAAATCCGAACAGAGGTTTTTCTCTTCTAAGGAATACGAATTTACTTGAATCATTTTTTCCGCATTAATATTGGGACTTCCCTTTAATTGCACTTTAATTTTCATCAACCCATCTTGTGAAGGAACAAAATTCCCAACGTACTCTTGATCTGTTTTAAGTACATTTAATTCTTTGGTTTGTCCATTGGGAGTTAACATTTGAACCAAGATATTATCCGAATTGGATTTATTTCCTGCAGCATCCAGTCGAACAACTTTAAACTTAGTCAATTTACCTAATTGAGTTTGATCACTGCTTGTAATAATCCTAAAACCATTATTGTCAGAGGGATTTCTTCCCAGCCATTGGACATTGTTATTCACCCAAGCATCAAAATAGTCCGTAGAACTTCGCTTTCTAAATTCGTTCATCCGGCATTTCCAAATGCCTTCACCCCAAAACCAAACACTAGAAACATCCCCTTTTACATTTAAATTACACAATGGAAATTCTGTAAGAGTATTGTTCCAAACTTGCTTAAACTGGGTCATTGATGGTATCCCAGAATTCAATTTTACCAACACTGCAGAAACTCCACCCCAGATATTATGCAGTTTCAAAGCAGCAGAATTCACTGAAGTTGAATTATTCATTGTGTTCAATTGATTCGTTTTATCATCATTCATTCCCCAATCAAACAGTGAGAACTCTGGATTAGAAGAAATACCAACTGTTTGAAAAGTAGTAATTCGAGAAATGTTCGCAACTGAAACTCCGGAGTTTTTATTAGCATAGACCAAAGAGGCAGGAGTATTAGCAAAAACCCAAATTGGCGAATTGTTCTGTTCTATCGATTCAAATGAACGAGCGTTTTCAATTCCATGTAAAATATAGAGGTCAGCAGCAGGCAGGGGTTCATTTTCAGAACTTAAAACTACTTCGTTTTGAACGGTTGTGCTTAAGGACTCTGCTATTGCTTTTATATCTGGATGCGGTTTCCCGTAAACGATAGCGATCTTCTTTTTACGATCTATTACTCTAATACTTTTTCCAACAAGATTATTCTTTAGATTTTCATCCTGAACGGAGCTGCAACGCACCTGTACAAAATGTGCGCCGACTTGCTTCCCCACATAATCAAATTGATAATTTTGTCGTTTAATTGAATTTGATCTTTTGTTTGCCTGTTTACCAGAAAAATTAGACGTTGTAAGTTGAACCAGTTTGGTTTGAATGACTTTACCATCCTCCATTAATTCCAACTTCACTTTCGCATTTTCCAAGTTTTGAAATTCAACTTCACCTGAAATAGATGTGCTGTTACCTAAAAACACATCGTCATTTCCCATCAACTCCTTAACGCTGACATCTGGAATCCTGCTACTATCACCAGTACCAATAACGAGTAAAGGCTTAACAAATTTTCGAGAAATACCTAAAGGACTTGGACCCGAATTCAGAATACCGTCTGAAATCAAAAGAGCTCCTACGGCGTTTTTCCGTTTTTCGATTTCCAATAAATCTTGTGTTACTTCAAACAAACGGGTTTCGAAACCCATGTTATTGGATAAACGAATCCAAGGAAAATCGTTCGAATTCTCTACATTATTGTTCTGAGATTTGGATACAGCAGTATTGTTATCAGTTGCCGCTAATGAATCCCAAGATTCACCCATCAATTCACTACCGAATGCGATTAACTGCACTTCTATATCACCATTAAAGCGCTTTTGGATCAGAGAATTAATTTGCAATGACTGTTCTCTTGTATCTAAGTTCGCCGATTTACTTGCATCCCGATATAATACCAACAGCGGCTTTACTTCACGCGATGAAACCCAGTGGATACTGGGCTCAAACAACAATAAAAATAGTAGTGTCAAGCCCAAGGTCCTAAGACCAAATAGCCATTTGTAGTATTGCTTATTTAATTGATTTCGATAAACGAGCCAAGCTAGAAATAAACCAATTAACAACGAAATCGGTATGGCGTACCATTGAATTTCAAGCTTCATGGAATGCTTATCTCAAAACCGAGAAAGGCATGGAATTGATGGTTTTACCCGCTTTCCATTGAACCCAGTACATTCCATTCGGAAGTGCCGAAGTATTCACAACACCGTTGTGCAAAACAGCAGGCGATTTTTTACCCGTTACATCAATAACCCATGCTTCATCAATAGACGCATTCGCACTAGCTATAGTTAATTCATTTTGGCAAGGGTTTGGATACAATTTTGAAGAAGTTGTACTACTGTTTTCAATTACATCAGCACCCCAACGTACATAAACATTAAACGTCCATGTATCGCTGTTACTTGGATTGTTTCTATCCCAAACTGTGTACTGAATAAATGCGGTATCTGCTTTACCATTTGGATAAACAGTAATTTTCATGCTGTTTTTATCATCACCAGCAGGAATGGGAGAAAAGGTATCTTGATCTACGAATCCCTCAAAACAATTGCGGTTATCACAAAATGCAGCATTCCAAGTTGAAGGAAAGTCAACAACCAACTTCTTGTATTCCAAATGTAAAGTTGAATTCGTTTTGTTCTCAATATGTATAACGCAATCTAAATATCCAGAAACGGGAGGGTAAAAATCAACTTTATCTCCTTCTTTTGGTGCAAATGTTTGCGCAAATGCATTCAATGAAAATGCAGATGCAATTACCAACAATAATTTTTTCATAATTACAAAAATAACGAAAAATCATTGAGATTCTAATCCATATCGACGAGCTGTGTTGCCCAATCGAGCAGATTTTCAACGCATCCTCCGAAAAAAGGGGAGCTATCATTCGTCGATTCGGCCTGAAAGCAATTACATGTAGAAGAGTCATCCATTTCGTATCGAAAATGATAGGTTAATATACCGGCATTCACTCCTCCTAAAACATCAGTTTGTATATTATCACCGATGTACAAACAATTGACCTTCTTAACATTAACTCGACTCAAGGCCAATTCAAAAAACGAAACATTGGGCTTTGCATCATTTACCGCCTCGGAGGATTGAACAAAATCAATAAAGGGCAAAATCCCCGACTCTTTAAGTTTAACAGCCTGAGTTTCCTCAAAACCATTGGTCAATATTCCTAATCTGAATTTCTGACTAAGTTTTGACAGGGCTTCAAGAGCATTCGGCGTTAAAAGGGGCATTAACGGACAAATTTCCAAATACTCCAACCACACATTTTCTGGCCATAAACCCGGCGCCAATCCCATCAATGCAAACGTATCGGTAAATCGCGCTGTTCTAAGGGTTTCTTTACTAACTTCTCCTTTTTCATACCGTTTCCAATAAGCTTTATTCACATCTTCGTACAAAGAAATAAACTGATCAACTTGGTAACCAGTATGAAGCTGGAGATTATGTCGTTCAAAAAGTACTTTAAGGGCTTCTTTTGCGTTGGCATCAAAATCCCACAACGTATTATCGAGGTCAAGAAATACCCATTCTATTCGTTCCTGGGGAAGTCTATAGTGGGTCATTGATGGATTGTTTCAAAGATAAAATTGGGATGAGTAAAACTGCAATGACTGATGGGTTAAATCAATTCAATGCATTGCATCTTAAATCAATTCAATGCATCAATTTTCTCACAAAGTTGCGAGAAAATCTCATCGATTTCCCCAATACCATGAACCCCAACATATTTAGATTTTTGATCGTAATAACCTTGAATAGGTAGAGTTTTGTTTTGGTATTCATGGAAGCGAGTACGGATGGTTTCTTCACTTTGATCATCTGCTCTACCGCTGGTTTGTCCTCTCAACAATAAGCGCTTAACCAATTCATCTTCTTGCACTTCCAAACCTAAAACCACATCAATTTGTGCATTAAATTCAGTCAACATGGCATCCAATGCTTCTGCTTGAGGAATGGTTCTTGGAAACCCATCGAAAATAAAACCGTGAGAATCGGTATTAGAAAGCATAAAATTACGCACCATGCCAATCACAACTGCATCGGGCACTAATTCTCCTTTGGAAATGTATTCATTGGCTTGAATTCCCAGTTCAGTACCTTCTTGACGCTCGGCTCTAAGCAAATCGCCTGTTGAAATGTGTTTCAAATGATATTTAGAAATCAACTTTTCGCTTTGAGTTCCTTTTCCTGCGCCTGGGGGGCCAAATAAAATCAAGTTTAACATGGTATAAATTCGATGCAAATAAAGTCAAGCAATTTTAAATAGACAAACATAAAATGCGGAAGAGGTTAATATAGATTAGAAATTGGGATGATTATGAATTAAAAAATCGATTATATATAGTTACATATCACTATATTTTAAGTGAAATTCTCAGCGTACTTTTGTTTCTAATATTAAAAATGATTCATATGAAATTAAGAAATATATTCATCACAATTCTTTTTGTAATTGGGTTTACTTCAAAAATTAGTTATTCCCAGATAGATTCAAATCGTTATGATATGATTTCATCAAATTTAACTTTTTTAAGCATTCCTTCTTCAGGCACATTTGAAGAAGTTTATAATATGTCTTCTTACTCAACTCCTTTAGTTGTGGAATATAGTGGAAGTGCCCAGACTGCCAGTAACTCATTGTACAGTATAGCGAGTAGCCATTATAATCCCGCTGGAAATGTATCAAATGTTTATGCTGCTGGACCACATTATGGCTCGTGCGGACTTTATACTACGAAATTATATAATTTAAAAACACATTCGATAACATTTAAGGGAAGATTTTACAATAGATATTCTTCATCTGGTGGTGAATATAATGAATATTGGTTTGGCTTTGTCCCTCCAAATAATAAATATTACCATCCAATCGTTACTGAGGCTGGAGGAGATAAACCAGTTGGTTATTTAATAGGAGGTTGGCCAACATTCTGGGGAGGAAGAAATAGAGGAACAGATGTTCAAGCTGATAACTTTTTTATGACCAACATAAATACTTCATTAAATTGGGCAAAATGGATTGAAGTTTCTATGAAATTATGGGTATCTAATGATTCATTATTTGTTAAATCATATACAGCTGAAGAAGCAGGTGGCAATATGTATAGCCTAAACAATCCTATTTTTGTAGGTAAATTATCAAATTTGAGCTACAGTGAAAATGCCCGATTGGTATTCTGTACAGATGATTTGCTGGATTGGGTAGAAGTTATAACTGAACCGTATAATTCAACATGTAAGTTTACGTTTTCAAAATTGCCTAAGACTTGTGAATTTGATGGAAGCACGTTAAACTTAAAAGACTATTTGCAATTGAATGGCAACCCCCTTTTGAATTCTGATTTCATTACACTAGTTGAAGATTGCCCTATAACTTCAGGATTAAAAAACACCAATCTTACAAATAATCAATTCAAATCTAATTTTCCTGCTGGTAGGTATAAGTTTAAAATTTTCACTTCTTGTGGTTCAGACACACTAAGTTTAATTGTTCAACCCAAGCCCAAACTAATTTGTGACATTTCAGATTCTACATTGTGTAGTAATAATCCTCTAGTGACCTTAAACGGTAAATCATCTAACTACACAAATTCCCAAATGAATTATGAATGGATTTATTTTGACAAGAATGATACCAAACAAATTAAAAATATTGCATCAATAAATACAACCCTCAGCACAAAATCTTCCAAAAATCAAGTTAAAGTAACGGGAAAAGCGAATACAACAGGTTGCATAGATTCCGCAGTGATTAACTATAATGTAATTGACACAACTTTAATAAATTTTAACACCAATAATGATTGCTTAGGCAGGAGTCAAAATTTTGAAGTTATTGATGCAAATAAGTTAAAATACAAATCCGCATTTTGGCAATTTGATGATGGCACTACAAAAAACCAGTTTACTTTTTCGAAAATTATGCCAACACCTGGAAAGCACACAGTTTTAATCATGGTTATTGATTCCAATGATTGTGAATCAAATCAGAAAATAGATTTTCTAACTTATAGCCTTCCTAAACCAACATTTACCATTACATTGAACACAATTAGTCAAAAATTGAAAGAATTAATTTTGGAAACAACCAAAAACGACTCATTAAATCATACTTGGAAATATACAAACGGAAAACCTATTGGAAACCAACTCTTACTTTATGATACAGTAAATTCCTCTGATAATTATTGTTACAGATTGGTGGTTGAAGACAAAAATAAATGCCGCGATTCGATTGAGAAATGTATTCATGTGACAATATCAGATTTAGAAGAGTATTATATACCTAACGCATTTACACCTCGAAAATCAAATATTAACAATGTTTTCAAACCGTATTTTTCGCATGAATTGATTGATTATAAATTATTAATACTCAATCGCTGGGGTGAGGAAATTTATAAATCTACTGATCAGTTCGAATACTGGGATGCAACATTTATGGGCAAACCAGTTCCCGATGGAAATTACATATATATAATAAAGGGCCAATTTCCGTCTAAGCGAATCATACACGAAAAAGGCGTATTATATGTAATTGATTAACATTATTAATCGAGTAAACTCAACGATTGTCGTTACACAAAAGATACTTGTTATATTGTATTAAATTCCAATGTTAAATAATGTTTCGATTCTTGCTAAATAAAAACACTATTGGCTGAAAAAAATAATCAAATAGAAGTTTACGACTAATCAATAATTTTTACTACTTGAAAAGCTTCTGCAAATAAACAGCCTGAAGATGCGCCCCTGAATGTTGCTAAAGCTTTTAAATTTTCTATACTTCTAGGAAAAGGAGGTTGTCCGATTTCCGAATCATAAATCTTCATAATTTCTATTTTTTCATCAATAAAATCCGAGATATCGACAAAATAATTGGGAATAAAGATATTCTCTGGAAAGGCTGGTGCGAATTCAGTTTCTGAGATACACTCATACATTAATACTTTTTTCAAATATGGATGTCTAAATGATTTTGTACAAGCCATAACCGCCTGAGATAGCACACGATGGTCTGAATGCGCATCTGAACGATTGAGTGAGTATAGTATCTCGGGCCTCACGGAGTTGAAAATCGAAGATATTTTAGGAACTAATGTTAATATCGACTCACTAGTTAAAGTCATTGTCGGATAATCCAAAAGAAAAACATCTTTAAATCCATAAAGATTCGATACCTTTTCGATTTCTTCATTTCGTTGGATAATCTTCTCTTTTGAAAATCCTTGAGTCTCATTTATTGAGGTTACATTTATCCAAAAAATGTTATCTCCATTTCTTTTATGTTTCAACAAGGTTCCACCAGCTCCTATTGTTTCATCATCGGGATGTGCTGAAATGATAATTACGTTTTTCATTTAGTAAGTAATATTTTTAAAAATTAGCGTTTCGTTAAGGTTGATATTTTGAAGTATATGTATAATTTTTTCCGAGGAATTTCCATCGCCATAAGGATTAATTCCTTTGCTCACCTCTAAAAGAAAATCTTCATTACTTGAAACAAAATCAATAGCATTCATTATCTCAGATTTATCATAATTTACAAAAACCACATTACAGCCATGTTCTCTTCCTCTTTGCCGTGTACCAACATTAATTGCTGGTAGTTTTAAACTTGGTGCCTCGAGCAATCCTGAACTTGAATTTCCTATTAAAAACGAAGAATTTCTCAAAAGGTTTATGTACATGATTCTATCTAGATTTTGGAATAATCTAAATTGAGTGGGGTACAATTTAGAATATTCTAAATAGGCATCAATAATTGATTGATTGCCTGCATCTGAATTTGGGTAATTCACAAAACAACGCATTCCACTTTCCCGAATCGATTCAAGTGTTATTCGTATGATTTCACTTTGCTTGTCCACTTCATTAATGACAGAATGTTGAATCAAAACACAATAATCATCATGTTTCCATTCTTCTGATTTCAACTCCTTTAACACTATGTCCTTTTCTATGACTGGAATTTCATTCAATCTATCTAGAGCTGGATTTCCTACAACATGAATCCGCCATTCATCCTCCCCCAAACGAATTAAATTTTCTTTATGTGTTGATAATGTAGTAAAATGGAGATGTGAGAATTTTGAAGTTGCATATCTCACTGAATTATCTATGTTTCCATCCTTAGCTATGTCACCACCAAAGAAGTGTGCTACTGGTATATTTAAAAATGCTGCGGTCATTGAAACACTAATCGCTTCCTCTCTATCGCCTGCTACAAGCACAATGTCTGGTCTAATTCGATCCAACGCATGTGCCAACAGAGGTATTTGATACCCTAAGGAAGAAATTCTACCAATCAAATTATTGGTATCTATCAAGTTATAAATTTTGTCGTGAATTGTAAATTTATCTAGTTCAACGAGAGAACTTGTATTCCCAAATTTATCAGCTAAATGGGGGCCTGTAACTATTAGACCAAAATCAATATGTGGAATTTGATTAAGTTTTTTATATGTGGTATACATCAAGTCATATTCCGATCTTGCTCCTGTTATTGCAACGATTTTTCTTTTATTCATATCAATAAACATCAGAGTCCCCCATGGTAATAAACCAATTATTCAAGCTATAATTCGTATTAATTGAATGAATATCTCTACAACCTAAATAGGTTAAAGGTAAGGACGGCTTAAATCCGATTTTCTCAAAAAGAATGTAATTATTAGAATGAATATTACACCAAAGATTCATTCCAGAAATTTGTTTTCCGTCATCAAAACTTACTTTAACAACACATTCGATTAATTCTGTTAACAACAAATGATTATTACCAAACTCTATCTCAACAATATCTATTTCCAATTTATCATAAAAACGAAAATACTTGTATACTATGAAGAAATTGTGATTATACCTATGTCGGATTCCAAAATATTGATTATCCGGATTTGAGAAATACCTCCAATTCAAGTACTCTTTAGATTTATTAATTCTAATCTGATTGTAAATATCGAAATTTCCACTGCTTGAAATGGTAAAATCATCAAATTTCTCAAATTCAAAATTCCATGATTCTCTAATTTTCACAAAGGTTTCTAACTTCAGATTTGACAATAAACCTACGTCCTTCCAATTTAAGTTTTTCACAAACCCGTAGTGCGAATTCAAATTCGGAAACCCCCAAATTAAATTAATACCAAATTTTGTATAAATATATTCATACAAATGTTGTGCGAGTGTTTTAAAAATCCCTTTACCTTGGTGGTCAGGATGGGTCATTGTTGTCATTGAAAATGCCGATAGTTGAATTTTTGAATCAATGATCATTTCAATAGGGAAAACAGCATAATGACCTATTAATTCATCATTATCAAACATTAAACTAACCATTGGCTCAACACCAAATGGATTTTGCTTGTAACGCCATTTCCAGTAATCCAAACTCATCTTTTTCCCGAAGGCTAAATCAAAAAGATTTAGTATAGCGGTTTCATCACCTTCTTGATACATTCTAATTTCCACCATGATTTCTACAACAAAGTAAACCAAAAATATATTATTTATAACCATGATTAATGGTTCTTTTGAATTCCTTATTTTCAATACTGATTTCTTTTGCCTCAGGCGGTTTTAGCTTCAACAACTTATTTTCGGAGAACTAGACGCTTAATCAATCAACAGGTTTAATCAATCCTTAGTATATTTGTTGAGCAAACTTTTGATTTTTTCAAAAACCACATTTCTAGAATGAGTAATCTAAATTCGAGTATCGTTCAAATTATCCGAGAGAATTTCGCAACCCAGGAATTTATACCACTTCATCCTCCTGTATTCTCTGGGAATGAAGAACGATATGTTCTAGAAACCATAAAATCCACCTTTGTTTCATCGGTTGGCGCATTTGTTGATAAGTCTGAACTTCTCACTTCACAAATAACTGGAATACAAAAATCGGTTGCTGTAGTAAATGGAACCGCAGCACTTCACATTGGATTAAGAGAAGTTGGTGTTTCTGAAAACACAGAGGTAATTACTCAATCATTATCATTTGTAGCAACTTCCAATGCTATCTCCTATTTAGGAGCCTGTCCGGTTTTTGTGGATGTAGATTTAGATACTTTAGGACTTTCCCCCGTAAAACTGAAGAATTTCTTGGAAGAATTCGTCGAGATGAGAGAGGATGGTGTTCCTTTCAATAAAAAAACGTCTAGAAGAATTTCTGCGTGCGTTCCAATGCACACCTTTGGTTTCCCATGTAAAATTGATGAAATCTTGAGTATTTGTCAAAAGTATAACATCCCCTTGGTTGAGGATTGTGCCGAATCTTTGGGCAGTACTTTCAAGGACATTCATACAGGCAATTGGGGAGAATTAGCTGCATTTTCATTTAACGGCAATAAAATTGCAACCGCTGGTGGTGGTGGAATGATTTGCTCCAACAACTTAAACATGGGTCAGCATTTAAAACACATTACAACCACCGCTAAAGTTCCTCATCCTTTTGAATATGTTCATGACGAAATTGGGTTCAATTACAGACTTCCCAACTTAAATGCTGCACTACTTTGTGCTCAACTTGAAAACATAAATGAGCGAATCCGTATAAAGAGATTGCTGGCCGAAAAATATGCTCAACAATTTAAACAAATGGGAATAAAATTTATTCAAGAGCCAGAAAATTCAAAATCCAACTATTGGCTAATGGCCATTCAACTTGAAAGTCAGAAACAACGTGACGAATTTCTGACTGAAAGTAATGCCCAATCGGTTCAAACAAGACCCATTTGGAAACTCATGACCGAATTACCCATGTTTGCTCATTGCCAAGCCGATGATCAAACAAATTCAAAATACTTGGCTAACACCATTGTAAATATTCCTTCCAATCCATTTTAATCTATCTAGATTAATTTGATCCAATTACATTGTAAAAATGACAAAAAAAATCGCCATACTCGGAAATTCTGGACATGCTTTTGTAGTGCTTGAATCTTCTACCACTATGAGTATGAATATTGCGGGTTATTTCGATAAACAACCTGTAGCAAATAATCCTTTTCATTTAAACTACCTTGGCTTCGAAGGCGATAATTTAGTTGATTTAATTCCTTATCAATTTATCATTGGAATTGGCGACAATACAATTAGAAAACGTGCGTTTAATCTCATCTTAGAACGACTGAATGTAAAACCTTTAATCGATAATTTCAACAACACAACTTATTCCGATATTAGTGAAACAGACTTTTCAGTCAAAAATGAACTAAATACCATATTTATAAACATCATTGACGCCTCAACCAATTTATCACCTAACGTGAAATTGGGCTCAGGAAATTACATTGGTAAAAATGTTTGTGTTAACAGTATGGCCAATATAGGCCATAACTGTATTTTAAATACCGGGAGTATAATAGAACATGAATGTCATATTGAAAATCACAGCCATATTGCCCCTGGTAGCGTTATTTTGGGAAATGTTAGAATTGGCTCAACCACACTAATTGGAGCGAACTCTACAGTATTACCAGGATTAGTAATTGGCGATAATGTGACCGTAGGAGCAGGTTCTGTAGTAACTAAAAATATACCTAATGGAGGGAAATGGATAGGCAATCGGCTAGTAAATTAAATAAAGTAAAACTGATAAATTTACCTTACAACTTCAACAAATCACTGTAAAAATCAAATAAAATAAATGATATTTCTATTAAATATCCGGTTAAAACTCAATACATAAAGATCATTCATTTTAGACAAAACATCCTTTTTCTTACACATTCAACCCCAAACATATTCGTGAGACCTAATTCCCCATATAAAACCATAATTATAGCTGAAGCCGGAGTTAACCACAATGGAAGCATTGATAATGCGAAAAAACTGATCGAAGTTGCTGCATCTGCAGGAGCTGATTATGTAAAATTTCAAACATTCAAAGCTGAAAATTTGGTCACTAAATCTGCCAGCAAAGCAGATTATCAGAAAGCTAACGATCCGGAAAGCTCCGATCAATTTTCCATGCTTAAACAGCTGGAACTGAGTTATGAACATCATCTAGAATTGATCGAGCACGCTAAAAAATGCGGAATTCAATTTCTGTCTACGGGCTTTGATTTAGAGAGTTTAGATTTTTTAAATTCACTGAACATGGGTCTTTTTAAAATTCCATCAGGGGAAATCACCAACCTTCCCTACTTAAGAAAGATTGCATCTTTTAAAAAACCGGTAATCATATCCACAGGAATGGCTACTATTGAAGAAATTAAAGATGCAATAGAGGTATTAATGAATTTAGAAATCCCCCAAGAAGAGATTACTATTTTACATTGCAACACTGATTATCCAACAAAACCTAATGATGTAAATTTACTAGCAATGTTAGATATTCAAAATCAGTTCGGAACTCAAATTGGATATTCAGATCACACAGAAGGTGTTGAAGTTTCACTTGCTGCAGTAGCACTTGGAGCTAGTGTAATTGAAAAACACTTCACTCTAGACAAAGAATTACCCGGCCCTGACCATAAAGCTTCATTGAACCCTGAAGAACTTCATAGATTATGCTCTGGAATTCGAATTGTTGAAAAATCCATTGCTGGAACTGGTCTAAAAACTCCAACCGAATCCGAGTTAAAAAATAAAAATATTGCGCGTAAGGGATTGTATTTCAATAAAGATTTAATGGAAGGACACATATTAGAAGAAAGCGATTTTGATTTATTAAGACCTTTAGTAGAAATTTCACCAATGCAACTACCCCAAATAGTAGGAAAAACTTTACAAAAATCAGTTAAAATGGGTAGTCCACTAACCCCAAGTGATTTTAAACTTGACCGTTCATAGTATCACAATAACAATGCCGCTCATTGGAATAATCAAACACAACTTAGAATGAGAACATTGTTTTCTTAAATTAAAATAGAATTATAAAAAATCGCTTTTCTAAGTCATTAATTTTAAAAAAATTCCATAACATTGACTTCAAATAATATGATTAACACCGAAAGTCATACCATTTCACAAAATGCAACTTTGTCTGAAGCTATTAAAAAAATGGGCGAATCCGGTCACGCTCGCGTACTTTTTGTATTGAACGAATCAGACAAAATCATTGGAACTATTTCCGATGGTGATATTCGCAGAGGATTATTGGAAGGTTTATCTGTGCAGGATAGCTGTGAAAAATTTGCATTTAAATCCTTTAAATACATCGTAAAAAACCAAATAGATCTTAATCAAATTCGTGAGTGGAGGAGCAAAGATGTAGACATAATCCCTTTACTCTCCCATGATTTAAGTTTAATTGAAATATTAAATTTCAAAAAACTAAAAAGTTATCTACCCGTTAGTGCGGTAATCATGGCTGGAGGATTGGGAATGCGTTTACGTCCCTTAACCATAAATACACCCAAACCCATGCTTAAAGTGGGCAATATTCCCATTCTAGAAATTAATATAAAGCGTCTACTTCAATTTGGAATTCAAGAGATTTTTCTATGTGTTGGATATTTAAAAGAACAAATCATTGAACATTTCGGTGACGGTAGTCAATGGAATTGCACCATTCGTTATATTGAAGAAAACCAGCCAATGGGTACCATCGGTGCATTATCTATGTTACCAGAGCTTTCAAACAATCATGTTCTTCTGTTTAACGCAGATTTATTAAGCAACATCGATTTAGAAGAAATGTATCTGAAATACGCACAATCAAATGCAAACATTTGTATTGCTACTATCCCCCATAAAGTAACACTTCCATACGCTGTGTTGGAGGAAAAAAACGACAAAATTGCCTCTTTAGTAGAAAAACCCACCTATACATTTCAAGCCAATGCCGGGTTCTATTTATTCAATTCATCTCTTTTAAATTCTCTGCCTAAAGACACATTTTACAATGCCACTGATTTTATAGAAAACGCTTTAAATAACCATCAAAGTGTTCAATCGTTTCCAATTTTAGGGTATTGGAACGACATTGGATCCATGCAGGATTACGAAAAATCACAGGAAGACATCAAGTCTTTACATCTATTTGATTTCTAAAAATCATGAGAACACTGTGTATTATTCCAGCTCGAGGTGGCTCTAAAGGTATCCCCGGAAAAAATCATAAACCTTTAATGGGAAAACCTTTAATTCAATATTCCATTGAAACAGCCTTAAGCATATTCCCTAAAGAACAAATCTGTATTAGCTCCGATTCTATTGAGATCATAGAGATTGCCACAAAAATGGGTGTAAAACCTCCTTTCATTCGACCTGAAAATTTATCAACTGACACGAGCGGTAGCCGAGAGGTTTTACTGCATGCATTGGATTATTACAATAATCAATGTAAAATCAATGATCAGCCATTATTTGATTCAATTTTACTTCTACAAGCAACTTCGCCACTTCGAAAAAAACAAGATGTTCAAACATGTTTGGATTTATATGAATCGAAAGCATGTGACATGGTAGTTAGTGTTTGTGAAAGCCCTTTCAACCCATATTATAACATCTTCCTTGAAAATCAAAATGGATATATCCATAGGAGTATAGACAGTAATTTTACTCGCCGTCAAGATTGCCCTCCTGCGTATGTAATAAATGGTAGTATTTATGTTATTAATTCTGCTTCATTACAGAAACAACCGATGCATGAGATGCAACAAATTACAAAAATGGTTCAACCTTGGGAAATGATGATTGACTTGGACACACCAGAAGATTGGAAAGAATTGGAGTTTAAAATGCAGTCGGGATATTACAACGATTTAATTCATGATCAATAATTTAATTCAAACCGGTTTATCTTTGGGTAAAATCGTTATTCAGAGTCGTTTTTTTAAAAAAATCACGAAACCGAATGATCTGCCCTTGATCATACTGGGAAATGGTCCATCAGCCACAGAAACTTTAGCAGATCCAAAATTTCAAAGAACGAATTACCAGTTGATGACGGTGAATCTATTCGCATCTCAACCGATTTTCAATCAAGTTAAACCTGAATTTTATGTGTTTTTAGATAAGGCTTTCTTCAACTTTAATTTAGAAACCCTAGAAAATCCAGAACTAGCTCCTGCCGTTATATCCAATGAAAAGTTCTTAGGTACCCAGAAACTTATTGTTCAAGCTTGGAGAACAATTCTAGCAGCAGACTGGGATATAACTCTTTTTGTACCACAGCTTTTTAGGAAATCACCCATTGTTCAAAAACTGATAGAGAATAAGTTCTCGATACAATTCTTCAATTACACTGTTGTAAAAGGGTTTCAACCTTTTGAAAACTGGATTTACCAAACTGGGCTGGGAAGTCCTCAAAGCCAAAATGTAATTAACACGTGCATTTTCCAAGCAATTAATTATCAGTTTAAAGAAATCTATCTTCTGGGAGTTGAAAGCAACTTTCATTCAAACTTAGTGGTAAATCAAGATAACCAATTGATGATGAGAGACGATCATTTCTATGAAGTCGAGACCAAATGGATTCCTCTTCGACATCCTGAAAATCGGTCGGTTAGAATGCACGAATTCTACACCAATCTGACTAAAGCCTTTTATGCGCACTATAGACTTGCACAATATGCAAATTTCCGTAATCAAAAAATTTATAATGCAACCGAAAATAGCTTCATTGATGCGTATCAAAGAAAAAAATTACCTTTGTAACAAATGAAAATTGCTGGAAAAAAAGTTCTTGTAACAGGAGCAGATGGTTTTATTGGAAGTCACCTAGTTGAACATTTGATTGAGTGTGGCGCTCATGTTAAGGCCTTTGTTTATTATAATTCTTTCAATTCTTGGGGATGGTTGGACACCTTTCCAAAAGAAACATTAGCAAAAATTGAAGTCTTTGCTGGAGATGTGCGCGATCCAAATGGGGTTTATACGGCTATGGAAGATTGTGAAGTAGTTTTTCATTTGGCCGCTTTAATCGCCATTCCATACAGTTATCATTCTCCTGATAGTTATGTAGACACCAATATTCGTGGAACTTTAAACATTATTCAAGCGGCAAAACGTCTGAATATCGAACGTATATTGGTTACTTCTACTTCAGAAGTATATGGAACCGCCCAATTTGTACCCATTACAGAAACCCATCCCAAACAAGGACAGTCACCTTATTCCGCTTCAAAAATTGGTGCTGATGTCATGGCGGATAGTTTCTTCAGAAGTTTTGGCCTACCTGTTACCTTGGTTCGCCCATTTAACACTTATGGCCCACGTCAATCAGCTAGAGCAGTAATCCCTACTATCATTACTCAATTGCTCAATAAAGAGCCCGTTATCCGATTGGGTGATACTACACCAACGCGTGATCTAGTTTATGTTAAAGACACTGCTAAAGGCTTCGTAAAAATTGCAGAAAATGAAAGTCTTATTGGACATGAAGTGAACATTGCTACACAACAGGAAATTAGTGTTGGTGAACTCGCACAATTATTAATTGACTTAATCAATCCGTCATCTAAGATTGAAACGGATACTGACCGTTTGCGTCCTGCAAAGAGTGAAGTGTTTCGATTATTGGGTTCAGCAGAAAAACTGTTTGAACATACACAATGGAAACCCAATATTCCATTGAAGGATGGGTTAAAAGAGACCATTGAATGGTTTTCAAAACCCGAAAATTTATCGCGGTACAAACACGATATTTACAACATTTAATTAGTTTTTCCCGAGTTTCCGTATCCCCTTTTCTACCATACTTCGAATATCGTCGGATAGTCGAAAGTGGTAAATTACTAATATACTTCCTCCGAAAAATACGATCGATTTCAAACCGAATAACACCAAACTCATAGGGTGATTGGGGTTAATTTTCCAGAAATTCGAAAGAAGAAAAACCAGTGTAAAAAGCAATATAGACTTCCACAATCCTAGGGAAAATGGAGTTAATTTAAAGATATTCCAGATCAAAATTACCACAACAGTACTACTGGCGGCCCAAGTCCCAGCTGTGGCAATGGCTGCGCCTTCAATCCCCCAGATTGGAATGGCCCAATTATTCAGTAAAATCCCAACAATAACGGCTGTTACATTCACTAACAGCGATAAATAATACTTATGGGAAAATGTAAGCATAGCACTTGAATTACCCTGCATCAATATAACTAGCTTTCCTATCCCCAAAAAAAACAAGGCCCACTTACCTGCTATATACTTTTCACCATTGGGCATTAAAGTATAGAAGTAATCTATATTGATCCACAACAACAATAAAACTAAAGCGCCTAACACAAATTGATTCAAACTTGTTTTTTCATAAAGTCGCTTCATTTCCGAGCTGTTGCCCGCGTGCATAGCTTCTGATAACTTAGGATTGGAGATCTGCAAGATACTTCGAGTGGGAATTTCAATTAATACGGCCATACTAACAGCAATCCGATAGATTCCAGTATCTGAAAATCCTTTCAAAGAACTGATCATCACAAAATCCAATCGCTGAACAATCATATTCGCAGTATATGTAAAGAATAAATACAGTGTATATTTAGCAAATTCCGTTTTCAAACCAGGAGATTCATGAATGAATGTCAAATTGGGTTTAAATCCTAGCTGGGTATTTCGCAGGATATACATTAAATTCAAAATTGCCACTAGCGCATAAACAGCAGGCACCAAATGTACCGTATGGTGAAATGGCAGAAATTGTATAAAATACAACCAACCAATAATTCCTAAGAAAATTCGGACCACATTTTCTCTGAGAAAAGATGCCCAAATTATACTACCAATAGAAGCTGAAAACACTTCAAACACATTATTGTAAACAAAAAAGAAAATGAAAGGAAGCAACCACAAATAGTAGGGTTTGAAATCATCAGAACTACGACCAATGTACTGCATGATTGGTTCGTTAAAGAACAACAACACAAGAGCAACTAGGATAAATCCTAACAGAGGAATAAGTAACAACCAAAAGCCCACTCCGTTGTGACCCGAATCATTTTTAAAACGAGGAAAAAATTTCCAAATGGAGTAACCCGTTCCCAATTGGGCTACGCCAGCTAAAAGCGCACCCATTTCAATAAACAGACCGATTATTCCATTTTCAGATTCTGTGTATACTAATGGAAATAGATAAAAAGTAGTAAACAATCCGATCAAACTTCCGGAATAATTCACTACCGATGCCCAGAAGCTTTGTTGAGCAATTTTACCTGACATTGTCACAAAGGTATATCTAAACCCGCTTTTTTTTTGAAATGCCATAAAAATGTACGTAATTCGCCAAATAACAATTCTACAACAATGAAAAAATTATTAATTCTTGCTTTGATTTCAGCTGGTGCAGTAGGTGTAATGCAAAGCTGTAAGAAAGATCCAGCAACTACAGGACCTGCGCCTTTGACAGTTGCTGAAAAACAACGTTCGTTATTGGTTTATAGTACTGCTACATGGTGTGGACCTTGTGGTTTAACTGGTGGACCATTATTCAAATCTGCTATTGCAGCTAGAACTACTGACCAATTGATCAGCTTGGATTTACATCCTCAAACTTCAGTTGGTTTGTCATTATTAAATTCAATTGCATTGAAACCAGGCAAGCCAGATTCTTTGTTTTTCGCTCCTTTTGCGACTGAATTGTACGCTGTTTGCAAACCTAACGGTTACATTCCTCATTTTTACTGCGATAACTCTGTATTGGGTAATAGCGCTGTAACTTTGCAACAAATCACTGATTTTGCTGACCAGTACAACCAAAGCAAACCTGAAATAGGTGTTGCTGCTAGTGCAACAGCTTCTGGTAACGATATCAGCATCAAATACAAAATGAAGGCTTTTGCTCCTGAAGCAGGTGCTGATTATTACACCAGCGTATTGGTTGTTGAAAAATCAATTCAAGCTTACCAATATGTAGGTAATACTCACTCTTCAGTTGAACATAAAAACATCATTCGTGGTTCAGCTAAAACAACTTCAAGTGGTAGAACTTTCTTCAATCAGTCTGTTTGGGCTGGAGCACCTGTTGCTTTCGGTGACAATGCTGATTGGTCTAATCCTACTACAGCTACAGAAGTTGAAAAAACTGCATCTTTCAAATTTGAAAGCCCATCTCAAGCTTCTAAAACTTCTTTGGATGCTCAATTGCAAGCACAAATCGGATACGGTTTCGGTTGGTGGAACTTCAACAAGAGCAACACTGCAGTTGTTGTTGTTGTTTGGAAGAAAATTTCTGCAACAGAAATGTATTTCGTAAACGCAGTTTGGGCTGACGTTAAGTAATAACAAAACTCAAATAGGTGTTTTTACACCAAATAAAAAAAGGCTGTCAGAAATTTCTGACAGCTTTTTTTTATTTTGATTGATAGCAGATATATTACTTTATTAGAACAACTCAATTAATTCATTGACAATAAATACCCCCTTATTTCTCCATATTAGCAATGTAAAATATTAGCAATGTAAAACCCCGCGTATTAACACATGTAGTATCCACTAATTGATCAGAAAGTATATTGTGGTATCCGTTACCCTCACTAATAATGTTTTACCCTCACTAAACGAACTTTTTATTTATTCTTGAACTCAGGCTTACGCTTTTCTACAAAAGCATTCATACCTTCTTTTTGATCTTCAGTAGCAAACAGCATATAAAAATTCTTGCGTTCAAAGAACAAACCCTCTTGTAAACCTGTATCAAAGGCTTTAAGTACACTTTCTTTAGCTAATTGAATAGCGATAGGGGATTTTTCGGCTGTTTTTAAAGCCAATTTAATAGCCTCATCCAAATACAATTCTACAGGTACTACTTTATTGATCAAACCTGCTTCCCTTGCCTCTTCTGCACTAATAAAATTACCCGTTAATACCATTTCCATTGCTCTGGCTTTACCTACTGCTCGAGTCAATCGTTGAGTTCCGCCAGCACCTGGCATAACACCAATATTTATTTCAGGCTGTCCAAATTGAGCTGTTTCACTTGCAACAATCATATCGCACAACATAGCTAATTCACATCCACCACCCAAAGCAAATCCACTCACAGCAGCAATGAGAGGCTTTTTCGTTTTACGAATAGAATCCCAGGTTGAAAACTGATCAATTTTAAGCATATCAACCGCCGTTCTCCCAGCCATCTGTTTGATATCAGCTCCAGCTGCAAAGGCACGCTCATTACCGTGAATAACAATTGCTCGAATAGAATCGTCGTTATCAAAAACCTCTAAACAATGACGGATTTCTCCCATCAATTGTAAATTTAGCGCATTCAATTCTTTCGGTCGATTCAACTGAATACTTGCCACAAATGGCGCCACTTGGGCATTTGCAATTATAAATTCGTAATTCATAGTTTAAATAACTTTTGATCCTTTTTCCATTTCAAAACTAAACCCATTCATTCTCCTATCCTAATTTTCGCAATAATTGCAATAAACCTAGCCCAGCCATTTTCTCGAATTTTGACAGAACCAATACCAAATACCGTTACCTATTAACAGCCCAAGTATTGCACCTCCTAATACATCTCCAACATAATGTCGGCCGAGATACACCCTGGAATAAGCTACAAAACAAGCTATAATAAACATAATCCAATAACCCAACTTCTGTTGATTATTCCATTGCCAATATCTTTTATTCATGTTTTCGGGGGATGATTTACTGGAAAACACAAATAACATTAGTAGAGGATAAACGGCAAACGCATTGGCCGAATGCGAACTTACAAAACCGTATTTACTGCCAGGTAATCCATCAGGAAGTCGAACACTCGCAGATAATTCTGTATCAAAACAAGGCCTTAAACGGTGTGTATTATCCTTAAGAACTCGAGTGCTGATACTATCAGCTAAACCAAATGCCAACAATAACAATGCAATGGGAATCCAGCTTTGTTTATTCCATTTACGAATCAATCGATATACACCCCAGATATACAATGGCACAAAAAGCCAAGTTGAACTCAACCATATCATCGGGACATCCAACCAATCGAAGGCGTATTCCTGATTAACCCAAACAAAAAGTCGTTGATCTAATTGATTTAAATATTCCAGCATCAAACAGTCGATTAAAATTTATTTTTTCGAAATTATAATAATTCGAGGAGACTTCTGTGCAACATATTCACCCAATTGATAATCACCAAAAACGTGCACAACCTGAAATCCAGCTGCTTGATGTAGTTCCGTTAATTGGTTTTTTGTATAAACTTGTACCCGCTCTTGAAAATGAAAATGCTTGAATGAATCTGTTACTTGAATATCTTTAACTATGGTTTGAGATTCCAGTTGTTTTTTCCAATAAAATTGTATTTCCCTGTTATCGAGAAGTTCTATTTTTTCTCCTTTTTGGGGAAGCAAGTCTAAAATGGGTTCAGCATTTATATAGTCTTGAACGAAGTAACCGCCTGAATGCAAGGATTTATAGGAATTGGTTAATGCCAAAATATCTTCTTCTGAATTGCCAAAATAACCAAAACTGGTAAATAAATTGAATCCAGCATCAAAACGATCTTCACCAAAAGGCGACCGCATATCATGAACTTGGAATTGGAGTTCTGCATTCCCGAATTTCTGAGCGTAAGCAATGCTCGCCGACGATAAATCCAAACCCAACACGTTTAACCCATGAGAATGAAGTTCTATAGAATGTCTACCTTTGCCGCAAGCAAGATCAAACACGGTAGAACCTGGCTGTAAATTCAGGTATTTCACCAATGTGCTAATGAATTGTTCAGCTTCCTGATGATTTCTGTGTTTGTATAAAACGTGATAATATTCGGTATCAAACCAGGATTCAAACCACTTTTGATCTTTATTTTCCATTTTTTTTCAAAGATATTGTAACTTATCGAAGGTCGAATCGTTTTAACAAAACAGAATGAGCGAAAAAGAGTTTAACCAAATTGTGGAACTACACAGTGATGCTCTGTATCGCTTTGCTCTGAAAAACATAAAAGTGGTAGAGGAAGCTCAAGAAATAGTTCAAACGGCTTTCGAAAAACTTTGGTTAAACAGAAATAATGTAAATCTGGAAAAAAGTAAATCGTACCTATTCCGTGTAGCTTATAACTATTTGATCGATATGATTCGAAAACAGCGTAAAGAAGCCGATTGGAACGAAGAACTTGAGCAGGTACCTACGACAGAGGTAGCTGAGTTCAAGGATTTGAAACGAGTACTCGATCAAGCCTTGAATTCACTATCTGATGCTCACCGCAACGCAATTATGCTGAGAGATTATGAAGGATATTCCTATGCAGAAATTGGAGAGATAATGAATATCTCTGAAGCACAAGTTAAGGTAAATATCTTTCGAGGAAGAAAACAAATGCAACAACTATTGGGTAAAATGGAATACTATATATAAACTCTATGAACAACCACTTAAATCACATATCTGAAGAACGCGAATGGCAGATTTTCGAATTGCTCGAAGGCAATTTGAATGGCCAAGAAGCACATTCTTTGTTGGAAGAAATCAAACAAAATCCAGCAGAATGGAAATTCTATCAGGAAATGAAACTTACATACTTGAATACCGATTGGAGCGCTGAAACAAATCAGATTATTCAACACGAATTGGGCAAATCCCCTGTAAGCAGTTCGGCCGATAGTAATAAAAATGAATTTACCTTCCCCAATAAGCAATCCCTCCGCAACATTTCACAAAACAAATCAAATTCAGCACTTCATATTGGGTTTGTTAACAAACGTAATATACAACAATGGAGTATTGCTGCATCTATTGTCTTGATTCTGGGGATTGCTTTTGTGTTCAAAACAAAAAGTTCCATCTATCTGAGCAACATAGATTCCAATTCAGTAGTGACAGATAATCACAAGAATATCCCTTCAGTTTTAAATTCATCTACTACTAATGAAATTACTAGTAATAAGGATTCTCAATATGCCAACTCCCGGAACTCCAAACTTCAAAAATCAACACATGAATCATATGAAGTTGTTGCAGGTCATACCATAAATCCAAAATACTCCCAGACCAAGAAACACGTTGATTTAAATTCTGTATCAAACGTCAAATTTAATTATTTGAAAAAAACCGAACTTTCATCCTCTGAAAAAACAAAAGAAACTACTTCCATTATTCGTCCAATACAAATAGCAACTAGTTCTAGCCATTCTGCTAAAGGTTACTCAAACAATTCTGAAAGAACCGATAAGTCAGAAAACTTGAACCTATCAAATCAAAATTCAGCATGGGGTAATCAAAATCAATCCAACTCTAAATCCCTTGAAAGCAGTAATTTACCTTTTCAAGAATCCGACGATCGCGATGTAAAAATTGTTTATGCCAATTTGGAAACTGAAGATGCCTTCAACAAAGAAATCAAATCCATTAAAAGACAATGGCTCAAGGAAGCGGCTCAAGAATTGCGCTATGGCAGACTCCCAGAAGTGCGATTATCCACTCGAAAACAGAAAAACACCTGGGTTCCAGAAGTGGGTATTAACATCGCATCCAAGTCCGTAATAATGCACACAACACTGGTGCAACGTTAATTGAAAAATTCACAGTAATCATATTTAAACATCCGAGAATTTCATTTTGGGTATGCAATCTTACGGATTCGCATCCCTACAGACAAGCCACGGAACAGCAAAAAACTGATAGAAAACTACGTTTCAACAACACAATACATTCAATACATAAAAATACACTGTTTAACTAACAATATCATGAAAAACCATATTTTATCATCCATGATTCTGATTACTGGTTTATTCCAGTTTACTCAACCCTTGATGGCTCAAAAAAAACGAGAGCTAATAATCATTGCGGATAGTTCCGTAAAAATAAACAGAAACTACTGGAAAGATTTTTCGTCTAAAATCGAAAAGTTGAACGATTCCCTAAATGCCGATTTAATTGGTTCATCTGACGAGTCTGAATTTGGAATGACTCGAAAAGTAAATGTGGACTCACAATCACTCTTGGTTAACGTTAAAATTTTCCAAAATAAAACCACTTTACGCATTCGAAAATCTGAAAAACCAGCAAACGAAACGGTAATGATTCGAAAAATTGAATTTAAAACCGATCAGCCTATTTTGGAAGATGATTCCAAGGTGGACATCTATTTAGAAGACACCACTATTAAAGCTCCCAGAACAGAAACGCAACCAGAAAAGCCTGAAGTAGATTTTCAAGATGAAATGGAAGAATTAAAAGTAGAAATTGAAAAACTAGGCAAGGAAATGGAAAAAGTAGGTGAAGAAACACAACAAAATTCAGATGAATACGATGAAATATTCGATTATCCTAATCCTAAAAAACGCAAGAAAGTACGCTTCATTACTACAGATACACGTTTCAGTGTTGGATTTTTACAAATGCAACCCAATGAACCATCAACCACTCAAATTCATTACAATACAATTCCAGAATTGAGTAATGGTAAAAGTTTAAACTGGGGATTTCAACACAATTGGGGCATTAATTTGATTCGAGGAAAACTGCGCTTATGGAATGGAATATCGTACGATATTCAAAACTACCGATTCGCAAATAGTCAAGTGCGTTTAACCCCAAACAACAGTGAGTTCAAGTACTTTTTAGAAGATCCCACAAGCAGCGGAAATGTAGCTTCTACCAAATCAAAATTAATCAGCCATTACATTGGAATGCCAGTAGCACTAGGATTTCAAAACAAGTCTAGAAACCCAAGTTTTCAAATTCGAGTAGGAGTTCAAGGTGGTTATTTAGTTCATAGTTACAGCAAAGTAGAATTTGAAAACGACAACAAGATTAAACATTACGATGATTTCAATTTGAATCATTTTTCTTTACAACCGTTTGCGCTCATTCAATATGAAAATATTGCCATCTACGCTCGATATTCGATGATGGATGTGTTCAAAAAGAATGAAGGATTACCCAATGCTAGAACCATGAGCTTTGGAATCAGTATTGGAGGTTAAAAATTGCTCTGTTCCCATGCATTTCTTGTGCAAATTGGATAACTTTGTATCCAATGAGCACAAGAAATTGGGAAACCATTAAAGAGTATTCCGATATACTCTTTCAATTCTACAACGGAATTGCGAAAATTACCATAAATCGTCCAGAAGTATACAACGCTTTCCGCCCTCAAACGGTAATGGATATGTTAGATGCTATGGAAATTTGTCGCGAAAGTCAAAACATAAGTACCATAATTCTAACTGGAATTGGCGACAAAGCATTTTGTTCCGGTGGCGACCAAAACGTAAAAGGGATTGGTGGTTACGTGGATGATTCGGGTGTACCTCGTTTAAATGTTTTGGATTTACATAAAAAAATCCGTTCTATCCCTAAACCGGTAATTGCCATGGTAAACGGCTATGCTATAGGAGGTGGACATGTGCTTCATGTAGTTTGTGATTTAACCATAGCGGCAGATCATGCCAAATTTGGTCAAACTGGACCGAAAGTAGGTAGTTTCGACGGGGGATTTGGTAGCAGCTATTTAGCACGTCACGTAGGCCAAAAGAAAGCTCGTGAAATTTGGTATTTGTGTCGTCAATATACTGCGGATGAATGTGAACGCATGGGCTTAGTGAACAAAGTAGTTCCTTTAGAGCAATTGGAAGACGAAACCGTATCTTGGTGTGAAACCATCATGGAAAGAAGTCCAATGGCAATACGCATGTTAAAAAGAGCATTCAATGCTGAATTGGACGGTCAACATGGATTAATGGAATTAGCTGGCGATGCAACTTTGCTTTATTATCTAACTGAAGAAGCACAAGAAGGCAAAAAAGCATTTTTGGAAAAGCGCAAACCTGATTTCCAAAAATTCCCAAAATTTCCTTAGACTTCGAATATAAACTGGCGATACAAAAAAGTTTAGTTAATTTCTTTTAATTGGAAATTAAAAAATGATTTACTAGAACCAATGGACTAAAATGTGATCGTTTGACTATTTTAAATCAGTTATAGGCATAAAAAAAGGCTATTTCGAAAAAGAAATAGCCTTTTTTTATGCCTCCACTTCCACTTTACAAAGATTTTTAGGCTAAAAGAAATAACCTAAATTAAATCCAACATTTATTAATCTACTAAAAGCAACTGGGCGAACCATCATATAATCAACCACTTCTTTTTCAGAATCAACGTATTCATCGTATATGGTCATGTTCTTTGAATTGTGAAACAAAACAGTACCTAATCCCATGAAAACATTCAATGAAATCTCATCGGTTAGCATCTGTCTATTGCCAAATATCACTGAAGGGATAAAAGCCAAAACAGTACTATTGCTCTTCGTTATCGGTAAATCTACGAATCCATTCGGCCAAACATATTGTTGAAAACGCAACCGATTATCATTTGATGTTAGCTGAGATCCACTTAATTCAAGTCCCCAATAAGACCCAAAAGGCGCTAAAGCACCTTTGTTGGTATTATATCGTTTAAATTGAATGTAAAGCTCATTATTTGAAAAAGACAAATAATCGATATCCTTTCCATTTACTAAATCAGCTTCTCTAGGACTCACATAATCATCAACAGACTCTACATGGAATTGAGGTTCATAACCGTCCGCATAACGTTTTTGATTACTTGTTCTAAATCCAACCAAAATACCAAAATTCTTATTTCGTGCTATTTCGTACGATAATCCAAAGGAAGTAACTACGGTCGGATTAAAACTTAAAACTCTACCCCACTCCGTAAGCGCATGTACTTCAACTAACTGCGTTTTACCCAAATAGCCTGGATTTGATTGACTGAATACTCCAAAAGGCTGCATTGCTATATATAGCGAACAAAAAATCCATGCATTCACCTTGGGGTGTTTGAGATTACGGATTAACCTAAATATAGAATCAAGTTTTAAAGCAACGGATTCACCATTTTCAGTGGAACTATTTTTGGAACTTTTATTTGCGAACGATTTATACCTATAAAGTGAATCGATTTTTTTCATTTTTTGGGACTTTTGATGGGTTAATTTTATTCTGAGCTTAAATTCGTTTTCTGTAATACGCTCAGAGAATATTTTCTATAATTTTGGTTCTTAGTTAAATTCTATTTATTAGTTAACGAGTGTGCCTCAATTCATAAAGGGTTTCATATATTTGAGCTTTAAGCATTGCATCAGTCATTTTAGTTTCTAAATACTTATTTCTTTGATATTTAACTCTGGATGTTTTGGTATCGTAAACGATGGTAAATTCCTTTAAGTATGAATCTAACTGGAACTGCCAATACAAATAATAGGGTAAAATCGGAGGATAAAAAATAGAATACAACAAATAATCCAATTGAAGCTCTCTAGGAACTATTTTATAATCTACCTTCGTCCAACAAAGCAAATCCGTTTGAAAATCTTTCATGGGCTCATTAACGTATTGAGAATAAAATAGTAACATTTCGTTGGTGTCATTATTCAATCGCTCCATCATCCAATCATTCAATTGAGCATAATCATTCAACGATTCAGTGGTCAATTCAGAACCTGCAGTATTGGTCAAAACCTTTACATTTAAGCCTGAAACCTTACCTACATATAACCAATGTTTTGTTAATTGCTCTCTATATTTTTCCTCACTGAACAATTTTTTCTTATTCGATCTGCTTAGGGCATTTGTAAATGAAACCTGAGGTTGAAAAACAACAATACCTTCAATTTCAGGATTGGGTCGTCTGTATTTCTCTTTTTGCTCTTTTTCAAATTTCGCCCTCCTCTCTGAAGGAGTTAGTTTAGGGGTATTCTTCGACAATAAATCAAAATCAATTTTTACACTTTCAAGATACTTTTTTAATTCATCTTGCTTTGGCAAATCAAGCAATGCACCGTAAAAATAAGGCAACTGATCATTAGGAACAATTGAGGAACTTACATTGTTATCAGTCGCAGATGATTGAGATCTACTCCTCGGATTTTTTAATAAGTTTGACCCATTTTCTTCTTTAGGAACAACCGGAATTTCTGATTTAATAGCTTGTCCACTGCCGGGAGCAATCGTAACCGCCGAATTTGAATTAGTTACTGATCTTTTACTGTAAGGAACAAATGCCAAAAAATCCATTACATATACCCGACCATTATTTTGCAAAGTACGAAAGGCTCGATCTCTTACATCCAATAAAAATGCATCTGAAGGATACTTTAAACATTCCTGCCAAATTACTCGAACAGCAAATGCACCGAGTTCTTTCTCTGTCAATGAATTAATTTCTGCAAAGAAATTCCTCCATTCACCCTTATTATCAGACACACTACAACCAAAGTCTTTTAAGTTTTTTCCTCTAAAACGATGTTCTGCCAAAGCATAAATACTCATAGCTCTCACCTTCGATAAAAAGAGACTCTTCCCATAAAGCAATTCCATCACTTTGGAGAGGTAAAACGACTGCCCATAATCCGAACGACGCATGTACAACAAGAGTAATTCATGACGTGCTATCTTCTGCATGTAATGAAATGCGCTTTCATCCAAAATAAATCGCTTTTTTCCTGTCATATCCAACTTCGCAATTCGATCTTTCAAAATCAGAATACGTTGATTCAAACTGGGATGTGTTCCTTCCAAATCAGCCTCGTCCATGACTCTATTTTTCACCTCTGCCTCCATAACCGATTTAATCGAAGCGGCAGCAAGATCCCGAACGGTTTGAGGGAAAATATAATTTTCACTTGCTAAAGAATCGATTGAATAAGGCGTTTCTAGAAATGGATAATCCGTATACTTCAACATTTCGAACACATAAATACCTTCATTTAAGTCATAATTTGTGTTCTTAAGCATTTCATATCCCAAATCATCGGCTTCAAATTCTTGATCTTTACTGAATCTGTAGATAGATTTCAACTTATCCTCAAAATTAGAATTACGAGAACTCGTAGCCATAACTTTGCGATTTTCTTTATACTGCAACAGAGAGTGTTTCTTAACGTAATGCTGAATTTCATGGGCTAAAATCACAGCGAGTTGTGATTCATTTTCCAATCGAACCAACAATCCAACACTAACGAATATTAAACCATTGGAGGTAGTATAGGCATTAGGCACGTGTGAACGCAGCACATAAAATTGGATTTCATCAACTAATTCTTTATTCCCTTTAATTAAGCTCTGACCCACCTTCTCCACATAGTCCGACAATGGATTTCCATAAAGAACTTGCCCACTACTTAGAATTTGATCTTCAAAAAAGCTTACTTCAACCGCATGAGATTCTTCTGTTCTTCGTTCTCTTCCTGTTTTCCCTGTATTCTGAATTTGATTCATAGCCTCAATTGCTTTTTTGCTACTGAGACTCTTCAAATTTGCAGGTAAATCTCCTCCGCAATAAATCGGTTTATAATCATTGAAATCCATTTTACTGTTTTGGCTCACAACAGAATTGGATATCCCAAAAACAAAAAACCATACAAAATACCGAAACGCAATATGCCAGTTACCCGATTTTCGATTAATAATACGAATCATATACAAAGAAATAAAAACAAAAATGCGGATAAATCCGCATTTTCAATTCAATTCACTATAAATTATTTAGGCAATTAGAAAAAATCTCTCACTCGATCAAAGAAGCTCTTATCTTTCTCATCGGGTTTGAAATTCTTGCTTTCTTGCAACTTCAACAAAATCTCTTTCTCTTCACTGCTCACTTTTGTGGGAATAAAAACATTCACTACCACCAATTGATCGCCTGTTCCATATCCGTTTAAATCCGGAAATCCTTTACCCTTTAGTCTCAATACCTTCCCATTCTGTGTACCAGGTTCCACTTTGATTTTGGCCTTACCATCCAAAGTTGGAACTTCAATCTGAGCTCCAAGCACCGCTTCAGGAACACTTAACCACAAAGTATAAATGACGTTATTATTATCTCTCTTTAGTTCTTCGTGTGCTACTTCCTCAACCAGAACAATCAAGTCACCAGGAGCTCCACCTGCTGGACCATCGTTACCCTTGCCTTGGATGCTTAATTGCATACCATCAGCAACGCCGCCTGGAATTTTCAATGTAGTTTCGAACTCCTCGGGAATTAAACCTTGCTCATTCGCTTCTTTTGGTTTGCTTTCGATAACTTGACCCAATCCTTGACAAACGGGACACGCACTTTGAGTAGCCATTTGACCCAAGAATGTATTGGTAACTTGTTTTACAACACCCGAACCATTACAATGTCTGCAAGAACTAAATTTAACATCTTTGGCTACCACCATTCGACGGTATTTCACCTTCTTTTCAACCCCAGTACGCATTTCCTCCAATGTCAGTTTCAACTTGATTCTGATGTTGGTACCTACAGTCCGACGATTTCTTCCACGACCTCCTCCACCTCCTCCGAAGAAGGAACCAAAAATGCTATCATCCCCAAAAACATCACCGAACTGACTAAAGATGTCATCCATAGAGAACCCGCCTCCACCGTAACCTCCTGCACCGCCCATTCCTGCGTGTCCAAATTGGTCGTAGCGTCTTCTTTTTTCTTCGTTACTTAATACATCATAAGCCTCAGCAGCCTCTTTAAAATTCTCTTCAGCTTCTTTATCTCCGGGATTTTTGTCTGGATGATATTTAATTGCTAGCTTCCTGTATGCTTTCTTCAATTCATCAGCCGAAGCATTTTTAGAAACCCCTAGAATATCATAATAATCGCGTTTGCTCATTTTTCTGAATTTTAGTTACCTACGATTACTTTAGCAAAACGCACTACTTTATCATTCAAATAATATCCTTTTTCCACTTCATCAATAACCTTTCCCACTAACTCCGGACTAGGAGCTGCAAATTGGGTCACCGCTTCATGAATTTCAGCATCAAAAGTTTCACCAACAGCAACCATCGGCTTTAAACCTTTTCTCTCCAGAATACCATAGAATTTTTTATAAACCAAATCCATTCCTTCTAGTGCAGATTTGTTCTCTTCACTTCCCTGCAAGGCTTTAATTGCTCGCTCCATGTCATCTACCACAGGAAGTAAACTCTCAATGATGTCTTTACTTGCGTTTTGAATTAAATCTAGACGTTCCTTTGCAGTTCTACGTCTAAAATTCTCAAATTCACTATACAAACGAATGTATTTTTCTCGTTCAATTTGCACGGCATCAGAACCTCCATTCTCCATTTCTGGACTCATTTCTGGGGTATCGTCATGTTTTTCATTGACTTCATTTTCGTTTTCGGGGGATGTTTGATTTGGATTCTCATTCTCATGCGAATTCAATTCATTTTCATTGACGTTCTCAGTATGATTCTCAGTCGTATTCATGTTTGTTTTTAAGTTATTCCTTGTTGTACTTTTTATTTAAACTACAAATCTACTCCAATCAAACATCTTGCCACGAAAAAATGAGTGTCAACTTGTCAGAATTTTTTAACATTTCGCATTGTTTATACTGAACAAATGTCCTTAATTTGGACATCATGTTTACCGGTATCGTAGAAACTCTGTCAGTTGTCAAGGAATTGAAAAACGCAGGCACAAACTTGGATATAACTATGCAGTGTCCGATAGCGCACGAATTAAAAGTAGATCAAAGTGTTGCACACGATGGTGTCTGTTTAACAGTTACTAGTGTAAATTCCAACGAAAACACCTATACCATCACCGCCATAAAGGAAACATTGAATCGAAGTAGCCTCTCTCAATGGAAGGTTGGACACATTGTAAATATCGAACGCTGTATGCCAGCCAATGGGCGATTTGATGGTCATATTGTTCAAGGACACGTTGATTGTACAGGCACCATTGATGAAATTCACGATGTTGATGGCTCCCATTTGATTTTTATTTCACACCCTGAAAATGCAGGATTAACAGTGGGTAAAGGAAGTGTTACACTCAACGGAATTAGTTTAACTGTTGTGGATAGTTTTCCGGATGCATTCAGTGTTGCAATCATACCCTACACTTGGGAAAACACCAGTTTAAAAAATGCAAAAGCTGGAGATTTAGTAAATATAGAATTTGACATCGTGGGAAAATACCTCCAAAAGATGCAGGTCTTAAAAGACCTAAATGCTAATTTGACTGATTCTAAATAAAGAGCATTCAAAAATCAACGAACTATTCTTGTTGTGAATTGTTAAATTTGCAGAATTCTAAATCAAAACTAAACATTTATGGGAGTTATGTCGTTCTTGTTTTCGTCCAGCTTGGGTAGAAAACTTGTTATGGCAGTGACCGGGGTATCTTTGATCGCCTTTTTATTGGTTCACTGTCTAATTAACGCCACCGTTTTTTTCAACGACGGAGGTAAAACATTCAACTATGCAGCGCGTTTCATGGCTGAAAATTGGTTGATTCGCACCACTGAAATTTTCTTATTTTTAGGGTTCATCATCCACATTGGCCAAGGTATCTGGTTGGTGTTCGACAACCGCGCAAAACGTAAAGCCAAATATGCTAAAGCTGCTGGATCAGCAAACAGCAAATGGTATTCAAGAAGTATGGGTTTGTTGGGTACACTTATTTTGATTTTCTTGGTATTACACCTTAAACATTTTTGGGTAGTTTCTCGTTTTGGAATGCCTCATCATCTTGGAGAAATACAATACGCAGTAGAACATACTGGCTCTCAAGAGGTATTGGAAAACTTATTCGTTGAAATGGTTCAAGTATTTGCCAATCCTATTGCTGTTATTGTTTATGTTTTGGGATGTTTTTCTTTAGCATATCACTTGCTACATGGATTTGCTAGTGCATTCCAAACCCTAGGAATCAATCATAAGTCTTACACCCCATTGATTTCTACTTTAGGAACTGCTTTTTCCATAATCGTACCATTAATTTTCGCTGCAATACCCGTGGTAATGCATTTGGGAATTATCAAATAATCACCATTAATAATAAAAAGTGAGTATGAAATTAGATTCTAAAATTCCACAAGGTTCCATTAACGAAAAATGGACCAAATATAAAAGTTC
>CAYPYX010000005.1:78293-86826 GCA_964415065.1 uncultured Rhizobium sp. | reverse complement strand
AATTGTCACTCTTTTCCGGGTAGCTTACAACTTCATACAGTTAGATTTGGCTCAGATTAATTAATTTTGTTGATGCTTTTTAATTCTTTGGAATTTCTTCTGTTCTTACCCATTGTGTTTTTTGTTTATTGGTTTCTCCTCAAGAAAGACTATCGTAAGCAAAATGCCTTTGTCCTTTTAATGAGCTATGTGTTTTATGCTTGGTGGGACTGGAGATTCCTTTTCTTGTTGGTGTTTTCTACTGCGTTGGATTATTTTTCGGGATTAATGATTTCCAATGCATTGAATCCCGTGAAAAGGAAATTCTGGCTGGTGCTTAGCGTCGGTATAAATCTTGGGTTTTTAGGCTTCTTTAAATATTACAACTTTTTTGTGGAAAGTTTAAAATCAGCTTTGGAATCAAGCCAAATACATATAGATACATGGACATTAAGTATTGTTCTCCCAGTCGGAATATCATTTTATACGTTTCATGGACTTTCTTATGTTATAGACATTTATTACAAGCGAATTGAACCTTGTAGAAATTGGATCAATTACAGTGTTTTTGTCAGTTATTTCCCGTTACTCGTTGCTGGTCCAATTGAACGCGCCACGCATTTACTTCCCCAAATAGAAAAACCAAGGAAATTCAATTTCACCCAGGCCATGTCAGGTTTTAAATTGATGTTGTGGGGCTTTTTCAAAAAGATAGCGATTGCTGATAACTTGGCTCCTTCAGTGAATGAAATTTTTTCTCATCATCAATCGTATTCCGGCTCGGTTTTATTGTTGGGTGCATTTCTATTTGCTATTCAAATCTATGGCGACTTTTCTGGTTACTCGGATATTGCTCGTGGGATTTCCCGGTTTTTTGGGATGGAATTGCTGTTGAATTTCAATTTTCCGTATTTTTCTCGAAATATTGCTGAGTTCTGGCGTCGCTGGCATATCAGCTTGTCGGGATGGTTCAGAGACTATCTGTATATACCTCTGGGAGGTTCAAGAAAAGGTACTTGGTTGAATATCCGAAATGTATTTATCATATTTTTAGTTAGTGGTTTTTGGCATGGTGCGAATTGGACGTTCGTTGCTTGGGGGTTTATTCATGCTTTGCTTTTTTTACCTAATTTTTTGCTTAAAGCTCACAAAAAGGACGAATTGAATTTACCTGTTAATTCCTTGTTTTTGCCATCTATAAAAGATGTTTTTCGCATAATTATGACTTTTGTTTTGGTAACTCTGGCATGGATTTTCTTCCGTGCTGAAACTATTCAAATGGCATTTAGTTATATCGGAGGAATTTTCCAGTGGTCCATTTTTGAGCCTATCGGAGGATTTTTGAACCCTTACGATAATCAAAGCTTATTTAAAGAATTTATATTGATCGCATTTCTTTTTATTGCAGAATACCTATACTTTGTGCAATCAAAAAAAGATATTCTTAATTCGTTTGCATTTGAATTGACCTATTCTGTAGTAATGATAATATTGATCATTCTAAATGTGCCTTTAAATAGTTCCAACTCGTTCATATACTTCCAATTTTAACAACCATGCGCAAATTTTTATTAAGACTGTTCATCGTATTTTTGTTCACTTGGGTTTTACTAGAGGGCGTATTAAGGTGGTTTGATTTGGCTCGATTTACCATCCCAACCGAACAAATTGGTAATAATTGTATGTTGAAACCCAAATATGCTGGCACTTACGTAGGTGGTGGATTTGGGGAAATACAATCTGAATTTATAATTAATGATCAAGGTTGGAACAGTACTGTGGACTATCAAATTCTTCAAGACACACAGAAAATCCGTGTGGCTTTAATTGGAGATTCTTATGTTGAAGGATTACATGTTGATGTTGATAACAGCATTGGACGTCAATTAGACAAACTCACTAGAAATCGAACAATTACTCATGAGTTTGGACGTTCGGGAGCCAATATTGAAGATTTTAAATTAATATATACAACACAAATAAAAGGTAATTATGATTATGTATTTGTTTTTTTGAGGGATGGTAATTTCAAAGCCGATGCTCCATCATTTATGAATTGTAATTGTCCAGAAAACAAGAATAAGATTAATGGTTCGATTCGTTCAATTTACTCCAATTCTGCAGTATTGAGCTATTTAAATATTAATCAATTATTAAGTGAGAATCTTTTGGGAATGGTGAATGGAATACGATCAAAATTTTCTTTAAAAGACGAAGAGCAAAGTTCTGCCTCAAAACAAGTATTACCGATTTTAACGGTGAAAAAGCAAGTTGATTGGATTTTTGGTCCTGAAGTCATTGTAATTTATGAAAGCCAATTACTTGATATAAATAGCAAAAGTGTAGAATATCCAATAAAACAGAATACATTTTTAAAGATTAACCATAAAGAGGGAAATCGACTGGATTTTGGTTTCGATAAACATTGGAATATTCAAGGAAGGAAGGATTGTGCTGCTACCATGTTTAGAGCCATTCGCTTATAAATAAGGTAAATAATCATACGAATTTTATACGAACGTCACAAAAACTTAGTGAACGGTTAATATTATTCTTGAAAATGGTACGAAATTTGTAGACGAAATTCTGCAAACTAAATTATATACCCCATGATTCACAATTGGCAAACCTACATTGAGGCATTTATGAATCGCTTTCTCGGAAAGCGGTACCTGCCTGTGTGGCTGATTTTGGTGATTGATTTGAGCATGGTTGCGGGAGCTTTCTTCTTTTCTTTTCTGTTGCTCACTGACTTTGACTTAAATACTCTCTTTACCATCAACCGCCTGCAAGCCCTGTTTTTTCTTGAACTTTGTTATGCAATATCTTTTGTTGCATTTCGTTCATATGAAGGTGCATTCCGACATACTGGTACGCGCGATCTTATGAGGTTGTTTACATCCAGTGTAGTAGCAATGACTGGCTCATATGCTTTATCTCGTTTGTTAATTTGGAATATCAACTACGATTTGAAGGTGTTGAGTCCCGCATTTTTAATACTGCATGCCTTTACCTTTAGCATGGGTGTGTTGGGATTGAGGTTGTTCGTAAAATTGGCCTATTCTCGTTTCGTTTTGAATGCGAGCAAACGCAAAGAAATTGGTGTTGTGGTATATGGAGCTGGTATTACTGGTGTGGCAGTAAGAAACGCATTGAAACAAGATCCATCATCCCGCATGGAAGTACGTGCGTTTGTAGATGATAATTACAAGCTAACAGGGAAGCGAATCGACGGTATAAAAGTATATTCTTTTGAAGATGTATTTAAGGAAGAGTTCCTCAATAGATATAATATTGGTGCTGTTATTTGGTCGCCTCAAGAGATTTCCGGGGATGGCTTCAAGAAAGCCGGTGAAGCGTGCTTGACTTATGGATTGAGTTTTGAAAGAACACCGAATATCAAGGATTGGATTGGTGGAAATTTGTCGCAAAAACAATTGCGCAAAGTTAAAATTGAAGATCTTTTAAACCGCCGTCCCATATCCCTCGAAAATACCCAAGTAGAGAATTTCTTAAAGGGCAAGCGAGTATTGGTAACGGGAGCTGCGGGGTCAATTGGTTCGGAAATTTGTCGTCAGGTGTTGAGTTATGGTCCAGAAAAATTAATCATGGTCGATAACGGCGAAACTCCGATGTACGAAGTATTGAATGAGCTAGCCCGTGGAGGTGTAGATATGAGTAAAATTCAGTCATACATGTGCGATGTAACGCGCGAGTATCGAGTGAATGAAATCTTCAAAAAAGCGAAGCCCGAAGTGGTGTTTCACGCAGCTGCTTACAAGCACGTACCGTTGATGGAGGAGAATCCCAAAGAAGCAGTACGTGTAAATGTTATGGGTACCAAAATTGTTGCCGAAGCGGCAATTAAGGTTGGTGCTGAGAAGTTTGTGATGGTTTCGACTGATAAAGCGGTAAATCCGTCAAATGTAATGGGGGCAACCAAGAGAACCGCCGAAATATTGGTTCAGAGCTTGCGTGGAAAAGGTAAAACCGAGTTTGTTATTACGCGTTTTGGAAATGTTTTGGGATCGAATGGGTCGGTGATTCCCGTGTTTAGAAAGCAGATTGAGAATCGCGAAAATATTACAGTTACACATCGCGATATTGTGCGTTATTTCATGACGATTCCAGAAGCCGTTCAGTTGGTTTTGGAAGCGGGTACCATGGGAAATGGAGGCGAAATCTTTGTTTTCGATATGGGTGAACCCGTTCGGATTTACGATTTAGCTGTGAAAATGGTGAAATTGAGCGGATTGGAATTGGGCAGGGATATTGAAATTGTATTCTCTGGGTTGCGTCCTGGTGAGAAGTTGTATGAAGAGTTATTGAATGATGCAGAAAGCACTTTGCCAACTCACCATCCGAAAATCATGAAAGCGAAAGTGCGTGAATACGACGGTGTTTTAGTTTCTGCATTAGTAGAACGCATGAGTGGAGCTGCATTAAACGGTTCTACCGATATGGACTTGGTGCGGCTGTTGAAAGAGTTGGTGCCCGAGTATGTAAGTATGAACTCTCAATTCCAAAAATTAGATTCGTAATTTCCTTGAACTTGTTAAAGTCGTTGGTGGGATTTTCTCACGAAGTTTATCGCATATTTACCAAACGTTTAATGGATGTGGTGCTGTCATTGATAGCATTGACATTACTTTCACCAATTATTTTAATAACTGCCTTGGTATTGTTATATCAGAATAAGGGAAAGGTATTTTTCTTTCAGGAGCGACCAGGTTTAAATGCGTTACCGTTTCACATCATTAAGTTCAAATCCATGACGGATGAGAAAGATGCTGAAGGTAAGTTGTTGCCTGACGTTCAGCGGATAACTCCGTTTGGAGGATTGGTCCGTAAGTTGTCTATAGATGAATTGCCTCAATTGTTTAATGTATTGAAGGGAGATATGAGTTTGGTGGGGCCTAGGCCGTTGTTGTATAAATATGTGCCGTTGTATAACAGTCGTCAGTTGCGCCGTTTGGAGGTGAAACCGGGTATTACGGGTTGGGCGCAGGTGAATGGTCGGAATAGCATACCTTGGGTGGAAAAATTCGAGAAGGATGTTTATTACGTAGAAAATATCTCTTTGTTGTTAGACATCAAGATTTTGTGGTTAACAGTAATGAAGGTATTGAAACGCGATGGTATCAATCAATCGGAAGATCGTCCGATGGAGCCGTTTACTGGCAATAATTGATTAGCTTTGCTTTTGCTTATTTTCTTAATCCCAACTTTTGGGATTAGGTTTTGAATCTTAAAATCAATAGTTACTTCTTTGCACCAAAAAGCTAAAAATTCTAATGCGAATCTTAATTATTTCCTCATTTTTTATTGATCCAAACAAAGGTGGAGTTCAACGAGTGAGCTCCTTGTTATTTGAGGCATTTATTCGAAAGGGTTTGGAGGTTTATTTTTTGGTTTTGGACGGAAGCGAAAATGAGTCTCACCGATTAGGCGAGAGTTTAAGTGATCGAATTTTGGATCGGACCTATTTTCTACCAGAGCGTGATAGCTTCCCACGAAAAGAAAATATAGAATTTAGTGCTGACCTGATTCAACGATTGGGAATTACACACTGTATAAATCAAACTGATCTTTTTGCTCGTGTGGTTGAATGGAAAGTGGGAGTGGAATTGGAATTAGGCAGACCTGTTTGGATGGCTTCTGTTCATCATAATTGTGTGGGTTGTTTAGCAGATAATTACCGAGAGTTGCGGTTTGGAGGGAAGGTAAATATCGATCGAGCAAGTGGAAAATTAGGTTGGAATAAGGAAGAAGTATTTTTTAGACTGATGGATCGTAAATGGATATGGAGATTGATGGCCATTTTGGTTCGGAAAAAGTATCGAAATATATTCAGTGGTGTAATTAATGGATCGGATAAGTATGTTTTGCTATCGGAATCATTTCGCAAGGAATTAATCGGTTTTGGAGTTTCAGGTGTAGAGAAATTGGTGTCGATTCCGAATCCATCAACATATTCAGCGAATCACATTTGGGAGGAATTGTACACCCAAAAGGAAAATCGAGTATTATTTGTAGGCAGGATAGATCATGGTCAGAAGCGTCCTGATAAAATGATTCGAGTGTTTGATAAGCTCCACACACAATTTGGAGACTGGCAATTTGATGTTGTTGGTGATGGAGATGCACTGGAAGAGTTGAAGGAATATGCAATGAGTCGCAATTTAGATCGTGTACATTTTCATGGATTTCAAGATCCAAAGAGTTTTTATATGCGTTCTAAGATATTTGTAATGACTTCGGACTATGAAGGGTTTGGGTTGACATTGGTAGAAGCACAATCCTGTGGAGTAGTTCCTGTGGTAAATCGGTGTTTCAGTTCAGTTGATGATGTGGTTTCCAAAACGTCAGGTGTAGTTGTAGATTTTGGTGATGATGAGAATTTTGTAAAGTCTACTGCTGAATTGATGGAGAATGAGGAGCTATGGATACGATTGAGCCTTGGTGGATTGGAACATTCCCGAAGTTTTGATGCCGATGTTATTGCTGATAAATGGTTGGAATTATTTACAATAATGAACGGATAAATTGACTGTATGGTTGAAAGTGAAGTTCACTCCACTTTTGATTACGGATTACCGTAGATTTCGTAAATTCTGAAGGATTAGAATCTGTTTGATGGAGTCACCACATTTGTGTATTTACCTGCAGTTTTTCGGTAAGATATTTAGAAAATACCTGAGTGTAGCCATGGGTAACGTAGATATTCTCGGCTGAGGATTCTTTGCAAGCAGTAATAAGTTCATTAAAGTCAGCGTGGTCTGATAACACAAACCCTCGATCTAAATTACCCCAATTACGTGCACCTCGCATTGCCATCCATCCTGAACAGGAAACGGAACGATAAGGTTGAATTTTCTTTAACAATGCATCACTGATTCCTGCTGGTGGACAAATGATAGCAGCTCCAGTAAGTTTTTTATTATTGTTCCCTCTGGTTGGGGATAGTTTTTGGGTATTGGATGTAATAGAGTCGCTTTCTTGAGTTTTTTTGGATGTTAAATTCTGTGAATCAGATTGTTCTGTTGCAGAATTGAAAGCGTCCCAAGAACCAAAAGAAAAACCATCAGCTTCCAAAGCTAAATTCGTTTGAACTATAGTGGGGTGACATAGAATAGAGCCTATTTCACGGTTGAGATGTTTAATAATGCGTTGGGATTTTCCCAAAGAATAGGCTGAAATGAGCAAGTTTTCACCGTTTTCAGCGCAGTTTTTCCAATAATCATTAATTTCTAGGAATATTTGTTCTTGTGGTTGCCAGTTAAAAACAGGCAGTCCAAAAGTACTTTCGGTAACAAAATGGTGGCATTTAACGTGTTCAAAGGGAGTTGACAAACCATCGTAATTGAGTTTGTAGTCGCCAGTAATTACCCAAATTTCTCCCCGATATTCTAAGCGAATTTGTGCAGATCCAGGAATATGACCACTGGGGTGAAATGAAATTTTTACACCATTGATGATTACTGGTTGGTTGAATTCGACACCTTGGAATTGGATATTTTTCCCTAATCGCAGTTGAAGAATGTGTTTATTTTGGTGATGGGCTAAGTAGTATTGAGATCCCGAACGTGCATGATCGGAATGTGCATGAGTGATAAGTGCTTTTTGAACCGGCTGAGTGGGATCTATAAATACATCGGCTTGCGAGCAGTAGAGTCCTTTAGGCGTTTTGGTAATAAGCATGGTAGGGTGTTCAAACGATAAATAAATGGTATTTTCGTAGAGTTGGACAAAGTTAAATGATTTTGCCATCGAATTTACACTATGAAAACTGCTTGTTTATTGCCATTTTATAATGAAGAGAGCCGGATGGACTTGGCTACTTTTAGGGAAGTTATACAGAGGCATCAAAATGTGGATTTTTGGTTGTTGAATGACGGTTCAACCGATGGAACATTAAATTTACTTAGAAGCTTAGAAGATGAATTTACGCATGTTAAAGTCGTAGATGGTGTAGTAAATTCAGGAAAAGCGGAAATTATCAGGAAGGGAGTTTTAGCCTGTGTAGAGGATTCAAAAAACTATGAAGTAATTGGTTTTTTAGACTCTGATTTTGCAACACCCTATTACGAATTTGATCGATTAAGAGACTTGATTGAAGGTTCCGAGTACGATATGATTTGGGGCTCGCGAGTAAAATTAAAAGGATGGAATATCCAAAGAAATGCAGTACGACATTGGTTTTCCAGAATTGTGTTGACCATCGTAAATGAGATGTTTAAATTGGAAATTTACGATACGCAATGCGGTTGTAAATTGTACAAACGACAGGTAGCGGAAGAGTTGTTTTCTAAGCCGTTTGTTACTAAATGGTTGTTTGATATCGAAGTCTTTGTTCGTTACAAGCGCTGGAGTTCCGAGGAACGGATGTTAGAAGTTCCCTTGGTTGAGTGGACGGAGATCAAAGGGAGCAAAATTAAGATTAAGGATTTTTTACTGGTTCCGTTCAATATATTGAAACTGTGGTGGAATTACAGAGCCTGAGTGGATTGGGGAATTGCGGAGTTTAAGGTTGGAGTTGAATTACAGAGCCTGA
>CAYPYX010000005.1:55916-78193 GCA_964415065.1 uncultured Rhizobium sp. | reverse complement strand
TGGATTGGGGAATTGCGGAGTTTAAGGTTGGAGTTGAATTACAGAGCCTGATCCAATAAATCTTGGAGATACCCGATGTCATTAACGGATTTGTCTTTGCGCCAACGAATTATTCGGGGAAATCGTACGGCAACACCTGATTTGTGTCGCTTGCTTTTTTGGATGGCTTCAAAACCAATTTCGAAAACGTGCACGGGTTCCACGCTTCTGACCGGCCCAAATGATTCTCTGGTATGACTTTTTATCCATTTGTTCAGTTCTTCTATTTCGGAATTACTTAACCCGCTGTAAGCTTTGGCAAATGGAGTTAATAAGTCTCCATTTTTTAATGCAAATGTAAAATCGGTGTAAAGGTTGGCTCGTTTTCCATGTCCCCGTTGAGCATAAATCAGAACAGCATCGATGGTTTCAGCTTCTACTTTCCACTTCCACCAATCGCCGCGTTTTCTACCGACACCGTAAGACGAAGATTTGAGTTTGACCATTAGTCCCTCCGCTTTTTGGGACTTTGCTGCGTTTCGAATTTCTTGGGCTTGCAGCCATGTTGGGGGATGCAAGAGCGGTGGTAGAATTATATGTTTGGAATTTTGGTCTGTTTCCGAATATAAATGATTAGAAAATAGAGATTCAATGAGGTTTCTTCTTGAAGATAATGGAAGTTCACGTATGTCGTTGTGGTTGAGCTCCATGATGTCGTAAACAAGAAAAGCACAGGGTATTTCTTCGCGAAGTTTTTTACTTACGGTTTTACGTCCAATTCTACGTTGCAAATCAGAAAATGGGAGGGGTTCATTTGCTTGAAAATTCCAAGCGATGATTTCTCCATCCAGTACAATGGATGAAATCGAATTTGTAGATTCAGGCGATACGGATTCTAGCCGTATTTCCTTCAACACCTTTAACTCCGACTCACCCGAGTTCGAATTTGGTGGTATTTGTATGAATTGTGTTGAGTCAATAATTGCTGACTCTCCCGACTTTTCCGAGTTTATGTTATGTACAGATAGTTTAAATTTTGCTGAGTTTAACATCCCCCGAAAAGAAGAAATAGATTCTATAATTTCAGGAAACGCTGAACTGATGATTTCTTCACCTCTTGACCACAAAGTAACGGTATCGTTTCTAAGTATAAGTTGACCTCTAATGCCATCCCACTTGTACTCGAATTGCCAATTTTGTATGGTGTGAAGTGGGTTTTGATTGATATTGGTTGGGTCGAATTCCAGTGATAATACATCCTCGGGAATGGGATAAGCTAAAAAGAACGGGTAGGGTTTAGAATCCGAGTAAGAAAGATCGGAATTTAGGATATGTTGGTCGAAATTAGTTTTAAAAGGGTCCCATTTACCACTGATACGAAAGGTAAGATCATCCTTAGGAATCCCGGTATATTTAGATAATGCTTGAGTGAGAAGTGCTTGAGAAACACCAATTCTGAATCCTCCTGTAATTAATTTGTTGAGTAGGAAACGTCCTTCTGTGGATAGTTCATTCCAAAATTGAAATATTGTTTCACGTTGATTCTCTTCAGATTGATTTTTGAGTTGATATAAATGTTGTAACCAATAATCTAATGGAAGGTTAGGAGAAATATTTTGTGATTTTCTACCTAAAACTAGAGAAATGGTTTCCGCCAAATCTCCCACTGTATGGTAGCTTTCATCAAAAAGCCACTGGGGAATTTCGGCAAACTCTGCAGCCCATTGTCGCAAATTTGCTAGGGGAATACTTCGTTTTGGACGTCTGCCGGTAAAAAGAGCAATGATCCAGATTTTATCTTCATCGGTGCATAAATGAAAAAACTCTACCAGAGCTTCGACCTTTTCCGTTGTTTTGGTAGTTTGGTCTAGTTTCTGATAGAGCTTTTCGAACTGTAGCACCGGAATGGTTTAATGATTAATCCTAATGGTGTTACCGAAATATACAGTGAAGAATTATTTCACTAAAGTCATTTCGTTGATGATGTTGGTTGCGCCGCCTAATTTGTCGATAATGAATAGTACATAACGAATATCCACACTAATTGTGCGTTGAACGTTAGGCATGAAACCAAAATCAGAGGCAATGGCTTCCCAGTTACCATCGAAAGCGATACCAATTAACTCACCGTTACCGTTGATTACAGGAGAACCAGAATTACCGCCTGTGATATCGTTGTCTGACAAGAAGCAGGTAAATAATTCACCTGTTGTTGGGTCTGCATATTGACCAAAATCCTTTTTATTGATTAGATCGATTAATGCATCTGGAGCGTCGAATTCAAAATCGCCTTTGATGTATTTTTCGCTGATACCTTTTGCTGTTGTGAAATAGTTGTATTTAACAGCATCGCGAGCGTTGTAACTTTTTACTGTACCGTAGCTCACACGCATGGTTGCATTTGCGTCAGGTGCAAATGTAGTGCTTGGGTACATTTCTGCTTTAGCTGCTAAGAACAAACGATTTGCACGATCTAATTTCTTGTTTACTTCCGAAATTCTAGGAGCTAAATCACCGCGTAAGATATTGATATATTGATTGGTAATAGTAAAAATTAAATCTTTATCTAATGCAGACGCAGATGGTTTTGCGCAGAATTTTTTTAATTTATTGGTATCAGCAAACATAGATTTTGACCATGCCAATTCAGCCATTAAAGCATAGTTGTTTTTGGTTTTTGTTGCTAAAGCTTTTAAAGAAGCAGGTAAATATTGTAAATCCAAATCTTCCATCAAACGACGGAAAACTACTGCAAGCACTTTTTTCTCGATGTTGCCATTGAATTCTTTGTACATATCAGAAACTCCAGCTCCATATTGAGCAGCCATGGCCTTACCTTGGTCTGATTTTTTATCTTGTAGAGCTTTGTATACAGCAGCCATTCTCATAGCGGAAGTCATTGGAACGCTGTTAGAGATTCCATCTTGAAGATAAACACTGTACAAACCAATTTTATTCAGTTCAGAATAAGCTTCATCGAATAAGGAAGTTACATCACCGTAGATTTCAGTTTTATTATTGGTACGAACCCAATTTTCAAATTCTTTTTCTTCGGCTTTGCGTTTTGCATAGATTTCAGGTTTAGAAAGTTCTTTGGCTTCACCTCCAAATTTATTCCAATAGTTTCCGATACCCGCCAATTTTGCTGAGTACATTAAACGTACGTCTTTATCGGCTTTCATGTGTTCCTCGTAAACATCCATGATTTCACGACGAAGTTGAACACGCATTGGACGTTCCTTTTTACTTAGGTATAAAATTCCCTCAGAATAGGTATTGCGCGTAGTACGACCTGGGTAACCCATAGTCATAGCGAAATCACCTTCTTTGATACCTTTGATGGACACAGGAAGGTGGTGTTTTGGTTTGAACGGAGCGTTGGTTTTAGAGAAGTCAGCTGGTTTGTTATCAGCACCAGCATAAATGCGGAACATAGAGAAGTCGCAAGTATGACGAGGCCATCTCCAGTTGTCGGTTTCACCGCCGAATTTACCTACATTTTCAGGGGGAGTTCCTACCAAACGAATATCGCGATATACTTCATAGAACATGGCTAAGTATTGGTTTCCGTTGTAGAAAACGGCAACATCTACCACGTAATTTTTCTTTTCTTCTCCGAGAGACTCAAGCATAGCTGCTTGGGTAGCTTTTAGATTAGCTGCGATGGTTTGACTGCGTGTAGTTTCATCGTCGTTAATTTTAGTACCTTTAAATACCATTTCGGTAACGTCTTGAACTTTACGAAGCATACCAATTTGGAAACCTGCGGGGCGTTCTTCTTGCAATGATTTTGCCCAGAATCCATTCGCTAGGATATTATCTTGTGGAGTAGCGATGCTTTGAATAGCGTCGTAACCACAATGGTGATTAGTCAAGAAAAGTCCTTGATCGGAGATTACTTCACCGGAGCAAAACATTCTACCGTTTTGCATAAGACGCACTACAGCATCTTTCACGGAAGAGTTATTGATAGAATAGATGTCTTCGGCAGAAAGTTTCATGCCGCGGGCTTGCATTTTATCTTGAATTTTGTTCAAGAGGGTAAGGGGCCACATCCCTTCGTCGGCGCGCAAAGAAAGGAATGACGTTACGGCCAACAATAAACTTAGAAATCTTTTGGTCATTCCGCAAATATAGCAAAATGGGTTGAGTTGTGGTTGTTCATGGCCATGGAATAGGTGAGTTAAACGGATATATTCGGGTATATCCGTTTAAAAACGGGTTAGGATGGATTTTTAAAATAATTTTGAAGCAGTTTTGGGGAAACCTATAGTTAGGGTAGTGAATAAAATAGATTAAATTTGTTGCGATGAAAATTTCCATTAATTGGTTAAAAAGTGTACTTGCAGTTGAAGCTCCTGTGGAAGAAATTGCACATAAGTTGTCGGTTTCAGGATTGGAAGTGGAACATATAGAAGAATGGGAGAGTTTACCTGGCGGATTGAAAGGTTTTGTGGTTGGGGAAGTATTAACATGTGAAAAGCATCCAGATGCGGATCGTTTGAAAATTACAACCGTGAATATTGGTTCTGACGAACCTTTAAATATAGTATGTGGTGCACCCAATGTGGCTGCGGGTCAAAAAGTGATCGTAGCAACTGTTGGAACCCTCATACAAATGGAAGGAAAAGAACCCTTTGAAATCAAGAAAAGTAAAATTCGCGGAGCCGAAAGCGCAGGAATGATTTGCGCAGAGGATGAAATGGGAATGGGTACTAATCACGATGGAATATTGGTCCTTCCTGATGATGCTCCTGTGGGGCAAGCAGCTTCTGAATATTTTAGAATTGAACAAGATGTTGTTTTGGAAATTGGACTCACCGCAAATCGGGGAGATGCAGCATCTCATTTAGGAGTGGCTCGGGATGTTGCGGCTTTATTTGGGTTGCAGCTTCCTACCGAATTGTATTGGCCTATTGACATCCCCCGAAGAGATAACCAAACTATATCTGTTCAAGAATCGGAACTTTGCCATAGATATATTGGCGTTTGCGTGGATGGGGTTCAGGTTAAAGAATCTCCGGATTGGTTGAAAAATCGTTTGAAGTCAATTGGGATTGAACCTAAAAACAATGTGGTGGATGCTACGAATTTTGTGCTTCATCATTACGGACAACCCGTTCATGCTTTTGATCGTGATCGTTTGAATGGTACGATTCAAGTGCGTAAAGCTAAAGAATCTGAGAAAATGGTTACGTTGGACGGATTGGAAAGAGAATTGAATTCGAATGATTTGGTGATTGCTGATTCAAACGGTGCAATAGCTATAGCGGGTGTAATGGGTGGAAAAGACTCTTCTGTAACCGAAAATACATGCAATTTGTTCTTAGAAGTAGCACATTTTCATCCCGGTTTTGTGAGAAAAACAGCCAAAAGACATGTAATTAACACAGATGCTTCGTTCCGCTTTGAACGGGGAATTGATCTTTTGGCTATTGAAAAAGTAGCTGAAACTTTGACGGCTTTAATAGTGGAAGTAGCTGGGGGTGCTGCGGTTTCTTTGGAAGAATATTTTGGTCAAAAACCGGTAGACAAAGTACTGGATTTTTCTGTAGACGAATTGAATCGTTTCGCAGGAATGCAGTATGAATCGGATCGAGTGAAAGGTATATTACTATCGTTGGGATTTGAAGTAGATAGTACAAATTCAACCTGGAAAATAACGGTGCCTAGTTGGAGAAATGATGTTGAAATTCTCGTAGATATTTATGAAGAAGTTATGAGAATTTACGGTTATGATCATATCCCTTTGAGTGGTAAAATGCAGGTGAGTATGGGAAGTTTCATAGGAATGGAACGTAAAAAAAGGGAAAATGTAATACGTGATTATCTTGTAGGACAGGGATTCTATGAAGCATCGAATAATAGTTTGGTTTCGTCGGATTGGTATGAGGGATCTACTAATTTGGTAGAATTGTCGAATCCTTTGAGTACAGACATGGGAATTATGCGACAAAGTTTAGTGCCTGGTTTGTTAAATTCTGTTGTTTACAATCAGAATCGTCAGGCAGATGTTGTGAAATTGTTCGAGCTTGGTCGCACCTATGAAAAAACCGAGGATGGATTTAAAGAAAATCCGATGTTAACCATGGTTATTTGGGGGAAGAATGACGTAGAAAGCTGGGAATCTGCAAGTAGTAAAACAGATTACTTCCATTTGAAACGTTCAGTTCAAGGACTATTGAATCGTTTGGGAAGTTCGTTAGGTATGGATCAGATCGAGATACTTCCAGTTAGCACAAAGTGGTTGAAGAAGGCAGGCGTAAATGGAATGGTTTTTTCAGTGGAAATACCTTTGAAGAAATTATTGAAACCTGCACGAAAGTCGGTGCGTTATCAGGAACCGGGTAAGTATTTCTCCATACGCAGGGATTTGAGTTTGGTGGTAGATAAATCAGTGCGATATGACGATTTATATGCTGTGGTAAAACAAACGAAATTAAAGTTTTTGACGGATGTGCGGGTTTTTGACGTGTTTGAAGGAAAGCCTTTGGATGACACAAAAAAGGCTATTGCTCTTTCTTTCACTTTCAATCGAAATGACTCCACCATGAAAGACGAGGAAGCGGATTCATCCATGGTAAAATTGATGAGTGCGTTTGAGAACATGGGAGCCGTAATTCGTAGGTAGTTTTGAAATATCAACCTATAATTTAATGTCCTTCCTACGTATAGAAGAAATTGACTTTTTGATTGCTCGTTTGAATTGTAGGTTGCATATTATTGAGGTTCGCTAAAAATTGTAAAATGGCAGTACTTACCATAGATATAGGAAACACGCGAGGGAAGTTTGCTGTCATTTCGCAAGAAGGAGTTCTAATCTCTTTTGGATATTTAGAGAATTTAGATGGGGGATTGGGTGAGATAAAACAACTGTGTGAAAATAGCCGAATATGGGAAGACCCCATTAAGTCAATTATTTACTCCTCAGTTAAAAAGGTGTTATTTGATTGGACTTTATGGAAATTGGATGAGTTAAATCCGATAGAAATAAAGGATTTGATGTTTCTTTTACCCTTCCAAGTGGACATTGAACAACCCGAAACTTTGGGTAGTGATCGATTGGCTGGAGTAATGGGATGTATGTATTTCTTGGAAAATCGACGTACAAATGGGTTAAGAAATGTATCAGGACAGATTGAACAATTGCACGATCGAGATTTTAGTTATAATACGAATACTAGTGGTTTAGATGATGAGCCCGAGGAGAAATCCCCCAAGAAGGCTGAGAATGATTCCACCAGATTTGGTATTCCGGATTTTATGATGATTGATGCAGGCACTTGCGTTACTTATGATTATGTAAAAGGCGGTGTTTTGAGAATAGACAATCGAAACTCCATGGAATTAGGTTCTATTGGGAGTGAACCAAGATTAGATACAAGCGAAACACCTGTTTATTTTGGTGGAGCCATTTCCCCAGGTTTGCGCTTGCGTTATAAAGCAATGTCGGATTATACCGATGCGCTGCCATTACTAGATGTGGGTTTAGAGGATTCGGGTAGGTTTGAAATTGGGGACATTGGAAAACAAACAGTGGAGGCGATGCATTCGGGGGTAATTGTGGGTTTTGTGGATGAAATTTCAAGACGAATCGACCGATTTAAGGAAAAATTCGTTGATTCTCAAGTGTTTTTAACAGGTGGAGATGCGGATTTTTTGGGGAAACGACTGAAATCAGGGATATTTGTGGAACCTATGCTTTTGCATTACGGTTTGTTTTATGCGGATCAATTTAAAAGATAATCATTCATTGAAAAAATACATACTTTCTTTCTTTCTGTTATTTAATGGCGTTGTAGCTGTTTTAGGGCAGGGAAGCAGTGGTCAAAATCTAGTTAGTTCACCTTACAGTAACTATGGTGTAGGGGAGTGGACCCAAACTAATTTTATTCAAGCTGGTACGGCTACACACACTTATTCGGGGCATTATTCTTTTAGTTCATACAATCCAGCAACTTTAGGAAATGTGCGATACACAACGTTGGATTTCGCGGGATCTTACAAAAGAGGGGCGACTATTTCGGGTAGTGAGCGTTACGATTTTGATGGTGGAGGATTTGAATACATGTCTTTGGCTTTGCCTGTATGGAAAACCGCAAAGCGAAAATTGATCGGTTACGATAGTATTCGAAAGCAAAAAATTTGGAAATTTATACCCTTTGGTGCTAGTACAGCTTTGGTGTTGAAACCAATGACAACGGTTGGATACTCTTATTATTTAGAGAATGACGGGGTTTTGAAAACCCGAACATCACATATTGGTTCTGGTGGATTGTCTGTGCTTCAGTGGCAAACGGGTTTTCGTTTAAGTAACGCCGTACAATTGGGTTATTCTGCTGGTTATGTATTCGGAACAACCAAGGATAACGCTCTATTTTCTGTAGTTGATAGTTTGGAGTTGGGTGTTGTTGAGGATGCTCAGAGTTTAGTTTTTCGGGGATTACAGCAGCAAGCGGGTTTGTTGTTTCAATTCAAGTTAGACAGTACGTATCATAAGTTTGGTATTTCGTATGAATGGTATGCTAATTCGTTTGCAACTCGCAATCGATTAACTCGTAGTATGGAAGTAACTTCTGCTGGTTACACATCAGTTTTGGATACAATTCTAGATGAACGAGATGTAAAAAAGGAATTTACGTTGCCCGGATCATTGGGTTTAGGGTATAGTTTTCAATACAGAAGAGCTTGGCAATTAAATTTGGATTGGAGGAAGCAAATGTGGTCGAAGTACAGCGCTTATTTTGATAATACGGGTAAGTATGTGGATCGATCTGATTATTCCATAGGTTTAATTATTAACCCTTTAGATGTGAAAAGTGGCACCGAGAAGCGGATGAAAATGCCCGTGCGTTTGGGTTATAGCTTGGGTCAATCTCAGCTTCAGTTTGTTCAGAATTCTCAAACATTTGGTATGATTGAGCAACGTTATACTGTAGGATTTGGGATTCCGATGCTCCGCAGGTATTTTGACAATTCTGTAATAACGAACATTTTACAAGTCAATGTACAGTATTTAGAGCGTAATTCAACAGGTGGAAACTTCCCCAAAGAACAATATATAAGTGTAGGTTTAGGTCTGCAACTAGGGGATATTTGGTTTGCTCAACGTAAATACGATTAATTATAGTTTCTATGATCAGGTCCAGGCAATTGAATTGTGTGCGAATTTTGAGTATTGCAATGGTAATACTATCGCTGGGCTGTACGGATTTAGAAACGAGTGCTTACCGTAGAAAACGTTCACAAGATTCTATGGTAACACGTGAATTTGCTGAAAAAGTAACCATTGAGTATACCGATAGCGGAAGATTGAGAGCTCGAATTTTTTCACCGATTTTAGTTGCTGTAAAGCAGAAAAGCCGTCCCTATTTGGAAATGAAAAAGGGATTAAAAGTGGATTTTTATGAAGAGTCGGGTGAAATTCAGAGTTACTTGACTGCTGAATATGCTATCAGTTTTCCGGAAGAGAATAGAGTGATTGTTCGAAACAATGTGGAGATATTAAATGTGAAGGGCGAGATGTTGAATACTGAAGAATTGAAATGGGATCAGAAGCGGGGAAAGATTTATACGGATCGATTTGTTAAAATTACTACCCGAGATCAGATTATTACGGGACAGGGTTTAGAAAGTAACCAATCGTTTACGGATTGGGAGATATTAAATGTTAGTGGAACAATAAACGTACCTTATGATAAAATACCACGTCCTCGCTCTGTTGTGCCTGGTCGCGGCCGCTATTAGCGCCGTTGAATTTTTGGCAATATCCATGCACGATGCTGCAACCCAAGGAAATGCTTACTTGAGTTCAGGTCGTTTTTGGTTGATGATTGGAGTCTTTGGATTTTCAATTGTGATGTATTTTAGAATAAAACGGATGCGCAAAGAGGCGTTATTGGGAGGTAATTCGGAGGGTAAGGCGAGAGAGCTTCCCCGGAAAAAGAGGAGAAAATAAAGTTTTCCACAAAGTTTTGCACATTTATACATACTTCTTGGTATATTTGTCGCAGTCATGAAAAATTCAACTCGACAAAACATCCTTAAAAAATGCTTTGAGGCCATTGAAAAGGGCGGATTTGAGGCGTTAAGAACGGACAAGGAGATTCAGAATTTGGGAATTTCGAAAGGTGCATTTTATCATTATTTCCCAACCAAATTGGAATTGGGTTATGCCATTATTGATGAAATTATCAAGCCATTGTACGAGTCGAAGTGGTCGGTTTTATTGGAACAAGATACGCATGTTGCTCATCGGTTGTGGGATTTAATTGAAAAAGAGAAGGATCGGGCAACGGATACACGAATTTCACGTGGTGATGTTTTATATAATTTAATGCTGGAGATGAGTGGAGTGGATACACAGTTTCGATTGAAATTGGATGAAGTTTTGGAGATTCAGGTTAAAATTTTACAAAAAGCATTACTTCAAGGAAAGAACAATCAGGAATTCAAATCGGGAATGGATTCGAGATCTATGGCATACATGTTGATTGGGCAATTACATGGTTGTTATGCCATTGCAAAAACTCGAGCTAGTAAAGATGTTTTTGTATCTATGGTTAACGCTTTGCAGAAGCAATTGATGGAGGTTTTATATGCAAAAGACCCTTCTCAAGATATGGTTCTTGTGGGAAGGGCCTAAAGCAAACTGTAAAACGACTGTATTTCTATGATATTCTTTGCACTCAGGTAGTTGCAATTTATTGAGTACGTTTTGGGCTTTGATTACACTAACCCAAGCATAATTTTTTTATTTTTGTAGTCCTGTACAAGAAATTTGTTGCGAGCACCATTGCCGGTTTTTGAAATCAAAGTTCCATTTTCTTTGCACGTATTTAACCAATTTTCAGTAGAATAAACCCAGTGAGGCGAATCACTAAATACTACGCCACTCATCTGAGAGCAGATAACGGCGGTTTTCTCTTTAATGCTGTGAAAAATCATGCTATTATCGGTTGTAATCATAGGGGTAAAATACAATTTGTAGCGTGCGCCTTTGAAGTTGGGTAAATAGGGGTTGAGCTTATGTCCCACTTCTGCTTGTTTTGTGATTAGTTCGATGAGTTGATCATATTCGCGAAGTACTCGTTGATAAGTAGAATCATCTTGAAATAAACCACATTCTTTATAATGTTGAATTTGGTAAAGTGTAGAATACAGAGTTTCGTAGCCCCAGATTTCATGCGAAGCAATATTCATGTATTTCTCTGCCAATTTGATATTTTTATTGTGTATGGTTTTAGGTTCGCAGAAAAAGGTTGCATTATTTAGGCTTGGTTTTTTCAGGAATTCTCGATTCCAGACAAAATTTTTAAATTCAGCCAAAGCGGGGTACCACATGTAATAGAAAAATGGAATTTCTTTGGCTCCGTATACGATTTGAGAATGAGGATGAAATTTGCAATGGTCTAATCGTCCTTCTAATTCACTATAAAAGTTATCGGAGGTATACGTTTCGAAATTTAACGCTTTGTATTCTACTAATTGCCAGTTAGGATTGGCATTGGTGAAATGATTCAAATCAATTTGAAATTCACGTGCTAATTTGATCATTTCATCGGCTTTAAATGTATATGGATCTCGAATTCTACGGTAAGCTGCATCTTCTGAAATATTTAAAATTTCTGCGATAATAGCAGCCGTGCGCAATCCCATTTTTTTTGTTTTCTCGTTAAGAAGTTGAGTAAAGTTTTCCATCATAATAGTAAAAATTTAAGTGACGGGGGATTAAACAAGAAAGTTATGTTTATCACCCAAGCGTTTGTGAAAATCGCAAATAATTGATCATAAAAAAGGACGGATTTGCGATAAACGCCAAGGATAGGTCTTAAACAAAGTTGAATTTTGAATCGTAACAAAATCAACAGATTATGAATAAAAATTACCTTTTAGAACTTGTAAAAATCCAGAAGAAAAAAAATCCCTTATATAAGGTTGAGAATTTTCAACTGGTGCCATTTTTTAACGGAAGTTTTTCGTTATTCACATCAAAATCGAGCAAATTGTGGGAAAGGTTGAGCATTTTATCTGATGTTTCAGGAATTTTGAGTAGGAAATTCAAACCAAATTGGAAAATGGCATCAACGGTTATTGCTTTTTCAATTTTCGGGGATGGACTTCAAGCACAGAGTTCGGAAACAAGTGATCCTGCGAACTTCAAAACCCATGCAGATCGTACTTATGAAATGTATCGCGATATACGTCCAAACGGATCGGAATTGTGGAATGCTTTCGAGCCGGATTTCTCAATAGAAAGTTTTTCAGGCGGGAGCCAAGTTGCCGTTGTGAATTTTGAATTGTCTCAGGAAGTATTAAGATCGTCATTGCAATATAAGTATGGCTTGGAAAGTTATATAGAACGAGATAGCATTTGGCAAGATCGTGTGGAGAAACATATTGCCAATGGAGTATATCCGATTGGGTTGGTTGATTTACGCGTGCAACAAATCAACCCTGCCTTATTGAATTCAGGATTAAGGTTGTCGGCAGATAGTAGTCGATACGAATTAAATTTAGATGGATTTGTAGCACCTATATTCCAAGAAAGTTATCTTTTTGCATCAGTACTTCCTTTGGAGCGGATGCGCAATGATGTGGAATGGATGGTTTTAGATTCCAATCTATATGTAAGTAACTTTCATAAGCCAGAGAAAATCCGTGTTCGAGTGAATTCAACTACGATTTGGGTCGAGTGGAATGTGCCTTTCAAAGTACCTGCAGGTACCGGAAATTTGGATTTAGATATAGATTTGTTGTTGGACGAAGAGGATGAAAGAGGTCAATTTTTGGAGGACCCTATTCAGTGGAATCCGTTCAAATATTTCACACGTTGTAAGGCTAATATTTATGTGAATGCTAAGGTTCAACCACCATTATTGGATCCTTTGGAAGTTCGAATATATGATTATTCTGATGTTGGAAAGTCACCCTATCACAAAGCTCGCTATACCGTTCACATGGGATATGATTCATTTTCTGGAGGTAAAGTTCAACATGACTGTATACGAAAACCGCTGGTAATCGTAGAGGGTGTGGATTACGGATATCCGGGTATCAAGGGAATTAAAGATGGCAAATATGGTGAAAATGGATACATCGATATTTTAAATGGTAGGTCGTGGAATGCTTCAAGCCAAACCTGGGAACCTTGGAAATCAATAGAAAAGGGACCATATATGATTCGGAGGCTAAGAAATTTAGGGTATGATATAATCTATGTAGATTTTTATGATGGAGCGGCTGATATAAACATCAATGCCGATGTTTTGCAAGGTGTTTTAGAGGAAATCAAGCGGATAAATTGTGGAAATTCAATGCATGTAATTGGAATCAGTATGGGTGGTTTAGTAGCCAAGCGTACTTTAAAGAAAATGGAGAACGAAGGGAATACTCATTGTGTAACCACTTTCACCAGCTTTGATGCACCCTATTGGGGGGCAAATATTCCAATGGGATTGCAGCATATTATTCGTTACTACAGTAAATCCAAAAATGTAGCCAAGGATGGATTACATCGAATTTTACGTCGACCAGCAAGCTTACAAATGTTGGCAAATCATGAAGCTTCCAATAAACAACATCATTCTTACCGCACGTTGTTTATGAGAGAGGATAGTTTGTTAGGTGGATTTCCACAAAAGCCCTTGTTGTTTGCAATTACTAATGGTTCGGCTAAAGGAACTGCTTCTAGGCAGCCAGATGCTTGGGGAAGTAATGCTAGAATGCAACCAGGTCAATTAATTTTTCGTTTGCAATTAAAAGGAATTTCAAAAGTAAAGACGACACCTTGGATTGACGTTTTTGCTGAGAATTTTTATGATAAAAAGAATCAAGTTTATTACAGCGGAAAAGTGGCAGGGAATAAACCATTTTACACTCATAAAGACAATCACCTATGGGATCATATATCGGGTTCAAGAATCAATAAATTCGGATCACTACGCAATGTAAGTAGCATGTTAAAAGTGGGATTGGAAGCTCCGTACACTTGTTTTGTACCAACGGTTAGTGCATTAAGTTTAAATTCCGACGTACATACATTTAACTCTTTGTTGGATTTTCCGCTAACAGTTATGGATCAAGATTTAGAAAATCCATTAGGAGCAGAAGTTAATACTCCTTTTTCGCGCATTTATATACCTGCAGAAAATCAGGATCACGTAATGCTCGATTCGACTCCACAAGGAAATATTAATTGGTTGATTGTTCAACTAGAAAATGCTGAAAAGGGCTTTCAATTGGGAATGGGTAGTGATATTAAGAAAACATCGGGTGTATTTAATTTAAATTCTCCATGGAATAAATTCATTCCCAATGGGGAGCTTTCTGGTACCGCAGTAATGGAGGTGAATGGGAAAGGTTTATTGCCTCAATTGAGTTGGAGCGATTTGCAGTTGGTGAAGTCTTTAAAGGAGCGTCATTACTACACAGGATCATGTAATTATGTCAATTTAAAATTCGACGATGCTGCGAAGATGGAGATAGGAAGTACAGGTGGTAGTAAAACCGTTGTACATTGGGATGGGAAGAGTATAATGGAATTCAACAAAACGGCTTCTCTGGTAATTAAAGAAAATCATGAAATCAGAATTTATAAAGGAGCACGCATGATTTTTGATGACCAGTCGGTTTTGAACTTGTATTCGGGTTCTAAGTTAATTGTAGAAGAAGGTGCTTGGTTAATACTTAGAGGAAAGGCAAAATTGATATTGGACAAAGAGTGTGAATTACATATTAAGGGAAATTTAGTTTTGGGTGATGAATACAATTTCCAACCCCAAAAAGGGATTTCTGGTTACATTGGATTGGTAAAAATCTCTAACAAGGGATATGGGTTTGGAGAAGGTGAAATCTATTTTGAGGGTTTGAATGCACAGATACAATTGGAAGGAAATGGTAAAGAAGGAAAAGGTAATTTTCAGTTGGAAGGGAAAATTGAATTACCCTTGGCCAAAACAGGTAATCCGTTGAAAACTGTGAAATTAAATAATACTCGTGGCATTTTTGCACCAGGTAGTCAATGGATAATATCGGGGGATGTAGAAATGGGATCCACAAAATTTGTAATGGTGGACTGGACCAATCAGTTGAATAATGGCAATAAAGATGTAGGAATAAAGTATCAAGGAAGTACTTTGAGATTGAAGGATGTGGAATTTATTGGATTAGATACAGCATTAACGGTTTTATATACTTCGGGGTCTAATCAAGTATTGTGGCAGAATTTATTGTTTGAAAATTGCACGGTAGGATTGAATACCAAGGGTTTAAAAGGAAGAATAGACCAATGTTCGTTTAAAAATAATAAAACGGGGTTAACTGCTCATGATATTGAATCGGAATTAGTAATTACAGAAGGAGAATTCCGAAATAATACGGAGGCAATTATCGCAAATCAGTGGGAGCAAACTAAAGGGAAGCTTTGGTTGATTGAATGTTTATTTGATCGCAATTGGAATGCAGTTAATTCTCTTTACGGTAACTTAATTATGAAGTGTAACCGTTTTAACTTAAGCGAAACGGATATAGTTATTGAAGGAGGAGTTTTGAATATTTCAAATACAAATGCCATTAAAAGTGATGTTTTATCGAGAAATGAAAAACCCGGTTATAATGTGTTTGTAAATTCAAAAAAACGATGCATTGGGTTATATGGATCAGAGTTATTTATGAATGGTGAAAATTACTTTCATTTCAATAAAGTGAAGTACGATGGAAGACCGTTTATTGAGGGGCAAATTGTGGTGGATGAAAATGCTGAATATTGGAATATGAAAGAGGGAAAATTTATTTCAGGGTCTAATGTTTGGTCGCCCTCTCAGGGTTTAGTTGCCAGTGATTTGGATGAGCAATGTATTCGATTGAAACGTCAAAACCGATCAAACATGTTTTTAGATATAGAAGGAAGCTTATTGAAATACTATCCAGCGGAGGCATGTTTTTATGCAAGCGAATTGGATCCTAACGAATTAGTAACTCAAAAACTATCTGGTGATCAATTGAATGGTCAAAAATCAAGTGAATCTTCCATTCGAGTGTATGGTGTATCTGGGGGATTGATGATTTGGGGCAAAGATGTGGTTTGGGAGTGTTTCAATTCAGCTGGAAGTTTGATTCAACGAGGAGAAACCAAATATGAGCGAGAGTTTGTACCCATGAGTTCAGGAATTTATTTTATTCGCTTGAAGGAAACGGCAAAAGGGGAGTCATATAAGGTCTTTATACCTGAAAATTGAGGAAATTTTTGTGAAGAAATATGTGTATTAGGGCGAGTTTTGAAGCAATTGCGAATAATAATCAATACATCAATGGTTTGCACCCATAAATAATGGAGCTTTGATTGTAATTTTGTACGATGAAGGTGACTTTTTGGGGTGCAGCCCGGCAGGTAACGGGAAGTATGCACTTGGTACAGTTGGACGGAGGAACGCAGGTGTTGATTGATTGCGGTTTGGATTATGAAAATCGCAAAGAGTTTGACCATAAAAATGCGAACTTCCCGTTTAAACCAGCCGATATTGACTTATTGATTTTAACTCATGCACATATAGATCATTCAGGTAATGTTCCGAATTTGATTAAACAGGGTTTCGTGGGAGACATAATTTGTTCTGGACCAACATTGGAGCTCAGCGATTATTTACTTCAGGATAGTTTAAATATTCAAATGATGGATATTAGGAAGAAACGTAAACAGTTCTATCGCAAGAAAAACAAGAAACACGCCTCGAGTTTACCGCAACCTTTATTTGCTAAAAGACATATTGCAGATATGGTTGATATGGCAATAGTTCTGGAACCTGGAGAAGTTTTTGACTATAATTCAGAGTTGAGTATTGAATTTTTTGCAGCTGGACATATTCTAGGCGCTATGAGTGCTAAATTGACCATCAAAGAGGCAAATGGTAAGATAAAGAAATTGGGATTTACAGGAGATTTGGGTAATTTTAACTCTAAGCTTGTTCCAGATCCACAGGTAATGGGGGAATTGGATTATTTAGTCAGTGAGAGCACTTATGGTGGGCGAAAACACTTGACCGATAGTCGTAAGGCAGAAGAAATCTTACTAGATGAAATCACAGAAACATGCGTTAACAAAAAGGGCAAGTTGGTAATACCTGCATTTAGTGTTGGCCGAACTCAGTCTATATTATTCACGATAAATCAATTGTTTATGGACGGGAAAATGCCCAATATTAAAGTATTTACTGATAGTCCGTTGGCAATTCGCTCTACACGTGTGTATCAAAATAGTGTGGGATATTTGAATGATGAGGCCAAACAATTTCAGGCTAAACATGGAAGTTTATTTAACTTTCCCTTACTGCATGTGGTGGAAGATGAGAGAGAAAGTGAATTTCTAAGTGTGCTACCTGAACCATGCATAATTGTTTCAGCAGCGGGCATGGTGGAAGGTGGAAGAATTCAAATGCATATCCGAAATAATATAGCTTCTGAACAAAACACGGTTATGATTGCTGGTTTTTGTGCCGAAGGCACATTGGGAGATCGATTATTAAAAGGACAAGGCTTTGTTGAAATAGATAAAAAACAAAAAGAGGTTCATTCGAAGATTACTCGAACCGATGTATTTAGTGCTCATCCTGATCATCCTCAATTAGTTGACTATTTTCAACGTACTTCAAAAGCGGGCACTTTGAAAAAAATATTTTTGGTACATGGTGAAGAAGCCCAAATGATGAAACTTGCTGAAGATATTGATTTCGTTGAGGTCTACACTCCAATGCGAGGCGAGGTATTTGAACTATAATTCATGGAATTGGAAAATTGAGATTTGCTTGAAATTGCGATAAAATGGCTTGGAAACTCGTTATACTTTGCATCATATTCTTGGTAATCCTATTATGGGGTTATGCAATAATTGCGGGTATAAGGAAAAGTTGGTCGCATTTACTTGGTAATCGAAAGTTAGGGATATTACCCTCGTTGGTAATCGGAAACATAACTGTGGGAGGAACGGGAAAAACGCCATTTATTTTGTTTGTGAGCGAGTTGTTATCAGAAAATAGAATTTCCGTTTTATCAAGGGGTTATGGCAGGGAGTCAAAGGGTTATTTGGAAGTTGAGTCTCATTCCAATTCAAAAAAGGTTGGTGATGAACCTTTAGAAATTAAAAGAACCCTATCAAAAGCTGGATTACAGGCTAAAGTGGTTGTTGGAGAAAATAGGTTATTAGCTATAGAGAAAATTGCTCGTGATAATAGCGAAATTGATTTTGTAATTTTAGATGATGGATTACAACATGTGAACCTGATTCCAGATGTATCTGTTGTGTTAACCACGTTTGAAAAGCCATTTAATCGAGAGCTTTTTTCTTTGCCATTAGGAAACTTAAGAGAATTTGTTCAATCGGCTCGGGAGTATGATTTCTTGGTAGTTACTAAATGTCCTTCTAACCTAACTTCCAAAGAAATAGAGCAGTGGTGGAGAACAAACTCTTCTGGGCTCCATTTTTCTAGAGAGAATGTTTTTTTTGCAGAATACCGTATTGAATCCGAAATATTAAACTCATTTGAAATAGGTAAAGTAGGTCATGGGGAGTTTAAGTCAACGTTGGAAGTAAAAGGAGAATCATGTTTGTTGATTACGGGCATTGTGAATCCTATTGGAATTCAGCTTCACTTGGAGGAAACTGGATTTCAAGTAAAAAAACATTTTAGTTATTCAGACCATTATTATTTTGGTTTGGAAGATATAAAAGAATGGCTGAAATATTCAATGGATGCAGGAGTATATTGTTGGTTTACAACTCGGAAAGATTGGCAAAGACTCCAGGATATCCTAAAAGAAAATAGAGAAATAATTCCTCAAGAATTTTCGTTAAAAGTAGGAATCGTTTTCACACGAGTTCATATTTTAGAAGGGCGCAAAGAGGAATTCAAAAATAAAATTGTAGATAAACTTAAAGAAAATAAAAGATGAAACTTAGAAATTGGTTTATAACATTGAGTGTCTTGGTGTCAGCGTGGAGTTGTTCACCTTCGGAAAATATTGTATATGAAGAATTTGAGTCGGTTGATCCTTCGGGCTGGGACTGGAAAGAGGGCAAATCTTTCACATTTGAAATTGAGGATGATCAACATTTTTATAATTTAATTAATGGTTTAAGAATTACGACTGATTATGCATACAGTAATATTTGGATGATTTATATTATTAAAGGGCCAAATGGATTCTATAAGAAGGAACAATTTCAAGTTACCTTGTCCGACAATATCGGGAAATGGAAGGGTAAAGGAATCTCTAATTTGATTTCTTTCCAAAGTCCAATTTTGACTAATGTGAAATTTAAAAAGGGAAAGTATACGATTCAATTCTTTCAAAATATGCGAGATCAAGAACTGAAGGATGTAAATAACGTTGGTTTACAGATAATACGCGGTCAATTGATTTTGTAGAGCTATCTCTTTTTGAAGTTCATAATACACTAGTTTAAAAGTTAGACAGCTGTTTTAGAGCCAAGTGCTGGTTGTTTAGGAATTGAGTTCATTAAATATTGAAAGTTTAAACCGCAACTAATAAATTGAATTTATGGTAGTTAAAGGGTATGCATCTGCTCTAATGGGAGTGAATGCTCAGAAAGTTATTGTTGAAGCTAGTGCCACGAACACTCCGGAGTTCGCCACTTTTATTATAGGTTTGCCCGATACTTCCGTTAAGGAAAGTTTGTTCCGCTGTGATTCCGCAATTAAACATTCCGGGTTTGAGGGGTTACGTCAAAAAGTAGTAATAAACCTAGCTCCTGCAGATTTAAAAAAGGAGGGAAGTTCCTACGATTTACCCATTGCTATTTCGATGTTAGCAGCAAGTTTTCAAATAAAGAATGAGCATTTATCGGAATTTGTTATAATGGGTGAATTGGGTTTAGATGGGAGCGTTTTGCCGATTAAGGGTGCTTTACCCATTGCAATTCAGGCAATGAAGGATAAATTTAAAGGATTTATTCTACCCGAGGAAAATGCCAGAGAAGCAGCAATTGTAAAAGACCTTGAAGTATACGGCGTGAAGAGTCTAGCTGAAGCGGCTGCTTTTTTAGATGGAAAATTGAATTTGGAACGAGTAATTGTCGACCCAAGAAGTGATTATGAAGCCCATTCAAATGATTATGATGTGGATTTTTCTGATGTTCAAGGGCAGGAAAGTATAAAAAGAGCCATGGAAATTGCAGCTGCGGGTGGACATAATATTATCCTGTATGGACCTCCAGGAGCTGGTAAGACCATGTTAGCACGACGAATGCCTACTATTTTACCTCCAATGACATTACATGAAGCCTTAGAAACAACTAAAATACATTCTGTATCGGGTAAATTGGGGAGTAATGCAACTTTGATGGCAAAACGTCCATTTCGAGCTCCGCATCATACAGCTTCAAGCATTGCTTTAGTGGGTGGCGGTACACCACCTCAACCTGGTGAGATTTCACTGGCACATCATGGCGTGTTATTTTTAGACGAATTACCGGAGTTTCAGCGTACAGTTTTGGAAGTTTTAAGGCAACCATTGGAAGAACGAAAAGTACATATTTCTAGATCTAAATGGAATGTTGAGTATCCTGCTTCTTTTATGCTTGTGGCAAGCATGAACCCATGTCCCTGTGGATATTATAATCATCCAACAAAAAGTTGTACTTGTGCACCTGGAAATGTGGCTCGTTACATGGGTAAAATATCTGGTCCTTTGTTAGACCGAATTGATATTCATGCTGAAGTAATGCCCGTTTCGGATGATCATTTTTTTGAAGGACGTACGAAGCAGGAGCTTAGTTCTAGTATTCGGGAACGTGTATTAAAAGCTCGAGAAATTCAAGTGCAGCGATTTCAAAATGAAGTAGGTATCTATTCCAATTCTATGATTCCTTCGAATAAAATTCAAGAGTATTGCAAAATACCTGCCGCAGGCCAATTGCTTTTAAAAAGTGCCATGAATAAGTTAAACTTAAGTGCTCGCGCATATGACAAAATATTGAAGTTGTGTCGCACAATTGCAGATTTGTCTGGAAGTGAAGAGATATCCATTGAACATGTAGCTGAGGCCATACACTTAAGAGGATTAGACCGCGGTGGAATGTTCGGAAATTAGTTTATAGGTCTAGATTTTTAATATCCAATTGTAAGGCCCTTGGATTGTTGTAAGGCTTGTGGATTGTGCCAAGTAGAGTTTCTAGAAAATAGTGTTGAATTGCAGACAGTGGCAATATTAATTATCGAAATTCAATTATAGTTGAGATTGGATAGATTAGACGAAAGTGCTAATTTCTCGAATTCGTTAATTAATTGGTGTGGAGTCAAGGGTGTGAAAAATCTTATTTTCCTTTAAATTCTGGTTTGCGCTTTTCATTGAATGCTGTAACACCCTCACGATAGTCTTCTGAACGACCTGCAATTTCTTGGCAATACGCTTCATATTGAAGCATGGAGTCTAAATCAGAATGGGCTGCTTTATTGAGCATTGATTTGATCATTCCAATAGCTTTTGTTGGAGCATTTGCGTAAAAATCTGCAATTTCAGAAACCATAGAATCCAAAGTATCTTCTGAACAAACGCGGTTAATTAATCCCCATTCCAAGGCGGTTTGTGCAGATATTTTAGGTGCCATAGTGGCCATTTCAAAACTACGAGCAGGCGATATTGCTTTCGGTAAGAAATAGCTGCTTCCACTATCAGGTACTAAACCTACATTAACAAAAACTTCTATAATAGACGCCTTTTCAGAAGCTACAATAAAATCACATGCCAAAGCTAATGATGCGCCAGCTCCAGCAGCAACTCCATTTAATCTGCATATAATGGGTTTTGGCAATTCACGCATAGCTTTGATAATAGGATTGTATCGTTTGTATAAACTATCTGAAAGAGAACGATTCTTAGAACCAGCAATCGCTTTCAAGTCTTGTCCTGAACAAAATGCTCTTCCGGCACCGGTTAGAACAACCACACGAACATCACTGTCTTTTTTTACTTCTTTGAATACTGCTTGAAGATCGTAACTCTGCTCATCGTTGAAAGCATTAAATACGTCTGGACGATTCAAAGTTACATAGGCTACATTGCCTTTTTTCTCGTATAATACACAGCTAAGTTTCATGGATTTGGTGTTATTGTACTGCAAATTTAAATTTATTATGTTGCAAAGCTACTTTTAGTAATCTCTAAATTAATAATTGATGTGTAAAGAAACTGATTTTCGGTAATAGCAAAGCTACTTTTAGTAACCCCAAAATTAATAATTGATGTGTAAAGAAACTGATTTTCGGTAATAGCAAAGCTACTTT
>CAYPYX010000005.1:0-55816 GCA_964415065.1 uncultured Rhizobium sp. | reverse complement strand
ATAATTGATGTGTAAAGAAACTGATTTTCGGTAATAGCAAAGCTACTTTTAGTAATCTCTAAAATAATAATTGATGAATAGAGAAACGGAATTAAAGTAGTTGGAATGTCACTTTTAGTGCTTTCCTAGATGTAAATTGTTGGGTAAAATTTGGATATTTACTACTCTTACATCCCAAGAGAACGAAAAATCCATTCGTTCATGAATGTAATGGAAATACCAACAACCAATCCGATGATTAATTCTGCATGGTCGTGTGCCTTGAGAATATAGCGAGCTAAATAGACAACTGGTAAATTAATTGCAGCGGCAACCAGCCATTGATTGGGGGTTAGGTAAAATAGTTTGGCTATTTCGGCTGATTGAGAGGATAGCATTTCGGAAGTCATTAATGAATCAAACGAAGATGCGTATAAAAAGAAGAAGGCAAAAAATGCTGAAGCCGACAACATATGAATACTGATTTTGAATTTCATAGAGTTGAATAACAGCTGTATTAGCAAAGAAAAAATGACTAACTGATTCCAAGCATATAAAACAGAAGGTGCTTCCATCAGTCTAAGAATTCCAGAAAACGATAAGGCCAATACCAGCGAAAAACCAACTGCCATTAATCGATGTTTTAAATCGGGTAAATGTAAGGACGGGAATACTTTTCGTTTTACCATTACAACAACAAAAACCAATGGAAACAGCGCGTGCAATGCAAATGATGACCAAGTGATGATCCACAATTTTGTGGATTCAGAAAGTGACTCAATAAAACCTGAGTTGAGAGAGCCAGCTTGAGAGGTTGAATCCCCAATGATATTTAATGCAGAATTGTAATCAATAAACCCACTGTACAACAAATAGGTACCTAATGCGGCCCAGAAGCCCGGGTATGTTAAATAGGTTATTGTTTTGAATGTTTTTTGAATAATATTTTTTGGTTGATTATTAGCGGGGGAGTTCATATTTGGATTTTAAATGCTGTAGTTTGAAATAAAGCTTTTATGTTGATTATTGGCTAGGGAGTTTATTCTTGAATGATTAATTGTTGTATTAAGGTGAATATATTTAAGTTAAATATTAGCGGGGGAGTTCATGTTGTTGGGAATATTCGGTATCAGCTGTTATTTAATCGATGTCAGTTTTTATTTAAGAAATAGTTTACCAAAAAATTTACAGATTATTTCCATTTAAAATGAGCGTTCTATTCCTAATAACCAACGGAATTGTAGTGAAGATTCACCCGCGACTGTTGTATTAAGAAATAATGGCATATCAAAACGAAATCGCAAAGGTCGTGTTTCATTTAGAATTCTTTTAGAAATAACGTTGTTGAATCCTTTAAATTCGACCAATGTCCCGATTCCGGCATCCATAATTAATCCCGAATGGATGATTGAACCACCTAAAAATCTGTTTGAATTGCTTCCGCTGGAACCGCCAATACCAGTGCCATTGCCAGTACCGGAACCACTGCCGCTTCCGGAATTGCCACCATTGGTATTGCCAATGCGACTTCCATTTACTTCATTAGCATTAAAAATCATTACCCCTGCATCTGCAAAAACATATGGATGAAGAAGTATTTTGGGTAATTTACTCCGGGTGCGGTTGCTTAATCTACCCCATATCAAAGCATTGCTTAGCTTGCGCCAATATTCGGTAAATTCCCATTCTAGATTGGCACTCAGTCCAGATGTCCCCCGAAAAAAAGCATAAACAGAATCATTCGATCCACGTAAACCTAAGGGTCTTCCTTGATATCCTCGCAAATTCAAACCTCCACCATACTGTAAAAACTGAGTGGAGTTGGTAGGAATGGTAGGCAAACTTTCAAACCAGCTTATGGGAGCAATGTTTATTTGACCAAAATCGCGCATTATTGGGTTTTCAAATTCTTCTTCTGGGTTGGCTCCGGCTGCGTACAAAACAGATTCTGGAGTAAGTGTATTTCCAGCGCCAATTTGTGCGAAAACCCTTGATTTTACAACGGATTTATATAAAGGTTGATTGTGTTTCCAGGTTACATTTACCCATCCATATTGACTAAAACTCCAGGGAGATAACATTCGCACACTCGTTTGAATGCTGCCTGTACGACCAAAGCCGCTGTATTTTACATCCCAAAATAAATTCAGGGATGTGTTGGCTTGCGGATTCCATCGGGAAATTTCCGAAATGATTCCGTTAAACTCACGTTGATTGAAGTGTTGATTGTTGTAGCCAATGAAAAGATCGTTAGCAGGGTTTACAATTTCACGGTCGGATAAATCTCCCCCGTTGCTCAGAAAATTTGCCAGTGAATCCGTTCCCATTCCTCCGGGGAAATAGGCAGAATACGAGGTGTAGTTAAAGGCATTTTGTATACCTTGCATGTGTTTTCCATAAAATCCAAATGTGTGGTTTCCAACCGATATTTTCCAACCTGATTTAACCATCAATCTACGATTCATTGAAGTGAAATCGGCGAAATAAACTCCTCCATTTCGAACGTGATGTTCCCAGTTAATCCAACCACTTAAACGTTGGGGTAGCATCCAAATGGGTGAGTATGCAAGTGGATTTCCCAACGATTGTGAAACTGAATTCAAACCACTATTTTGGGGGAAGTTATTCTGATTGTAATTGGGTTGAATTGCATAGAATACGCGACCATCAAATACATGTTTTCTTTTAACATATTGCCCACTTAATTTTGCACCGAGTAACCAACCAGAATATTGATTGTATCTAAGAGCGGGTCGGTACAAAAAGTGATAACCTCCTAAGTAATTGGGGTCACTTCCATTTTCCCAATCAAAATGCCAATCAGATCGTTTTTTCCATACATTATCTCTTCGATCTATATCAGCCAACATCCCAGTTCGGTCTAACCAAATTTGGTCTATTTTGTATCCAGGAGGAAGCTGTACTTGTAGTCCAAAAGTTGTATTTAATTGATTCCAAGAATGCCAAGTTTTGGAATGAAGTCGGCCGGGAATCCTATAGTTATTCGATGGGATGGTGTATTGTAAAAGTTTCGTGTTTTTATGATTCTGGGAAGCAATTACATCCAAGTGTACCGGCATTACTAAATTACCATGTCGTTTTATTTGAATTTTATATTGATCATTCCCTAGAGGACGTACTTTTTTTATTCCGTAGTCAACCACCGCTTTGGATTGTAACCATTGGTCAAAGAATGTATTTAAATCAGTTTGTGCCGATATTATGATGCTATTTCTAAAATCTTCTTCGTATGGATGACACATTTTCCATTGCTGAGTATAGTTTTTCATGGCGAGCATGAACACAGAATCGCCCAATAAATATTGGAGATTATAAAGCATTGTAGCGGTTTTGAAATACACATGTCCATAACCACCGTCGTGACCTACAGCATCATTAAATTCATTGCTGTGGGTATTTAAAGGCATGTCTTTTCCATCAATTGCATCGTAAATATAACCGGCATAAACTTGATAATATTCGGGGAAATAACTTACTTTCAATTTGCTCAATGCGAAAGCGGTAAGGAATTGTGTAAAGCCTTCATCCAATGAGGCCCGATAGGTTTCATTGCTACCAACCATACCCATAAACCAGTTATGTCCAACTTCATGTGCAATCAGGTTTCGATGGGAGGGATAGTAACCGCCGCATAGAGTTAGCATTGGGTACTCCATACCATCAGCAGCATCGGCCACTACAATTTTAGGGTATTCATATTTTCCAAAATTTCGGGAGTATAGGGCAATTACTTCCGATGTAAATTGTGCTGTGGCTTGCCAACCTGCAGCATTATTTTCTTGTGCGATTGCCACGCATTTGATGCCATTCCAGTTGACTTCTGCGATGCGATATGATGGATCGGCTGTCCAGGCAAAATCATGAACATTTTCAGCGAAATAGTGCCAAGTTTTGGTTTTTGAGGATGGGGGAATGATTACAGAAGGCGCACTGTTTATAGGCTTTCGAGCAAAATTAGAGATTTGTAGCTTCTGTTTAAGTGTCGGGGGAAGTACTTGCTGTTCGTTAATCAGTTGTCCTGTTGCCTCCACTATATAGTGCTCGGGCAGCGTTAATTGAACGTTAAATGTCCCAAAATCTCCATAAAATTCTTTTTCTAAATGTTGAGCTGTTTCCCACGAGAATTTTCTGTCATACACACAAATTCTGGGATACCAGTGCACTCCATTGAAGTGTTTTATGCCGTGGTGATCAAATACTTTCATTCTCCGTCGTATGCTCCCACGATCAAAGTAGGTTTTAAAAGCAATTTGAAAAACGCAACTATCACCAGGTTGAAGTTTCTGAGGAAATGCAATTCGCATGATGGTGAAGTCGATGTTGATTTGATTGGAGGAAATTGGCTGATTATCGATTTTAACTTGTAGAATTTCAGTTCCTAAGTTCTGGGATTCGTATTTACCATATTGCGTTTTTATTTTATTCTTTTGGTACAATTGGTCGGTGAGTGACCCCGGTTGATTCGCGTTTTGATAAAGATGAAAGTAAAATTCGGTTAAGGCATTGGGACTGTTGTTGTAGTAGGTTAACTCTAAAAATCCGTCAATAATTTCGGTAGAATCATTAAGCGAGGCTTGGATAGAATAGGCTACATCCTGTTGCCAGTAACCTTCATAGGGTTTTTTATTTTTCCAATACAATGGATTTTTGACTGAACGAAAATTGGAGGGAGGTGCATAAAGTGGATTTTCAGCGGAACGGAAAGTTGTTTTTGTAGGTAAAATTTCTGATTTATCGGGTTGGGATAAATGTGAATTTTGAGCGTCCAGGGAATAAGTACTCCCGAAAATGAATAATAAACAGAATAAATATCCCCCGAAAAACCGATAACAACTAGGTTGAAACATGTAATTAATCATTAAATACGTGCCAATTTACGAAGATATTTGGGGTTGATAGATAGTTTTTGCAATTTTGTTGCATGGATTCAAACTGGGAATATCGCGCTACCGAATGGACTCCTTCGGATGTGGTAGTTTCGCTCAAACATAACGGAATGCTCAATGTTATGTCGTTGAATTCTGAATTAAAGGTAACATCTCATCAAATTGATAGCAAATCCAAGATTGAAAATCGCGGGCAGGCAGTATTGTGGAATCGTGAATTTCAGATCATACCTGAGCAGTTTCTAAATGCGGAGCCTGATGGATTAGAAATTGACACAAAAACCTTGTTGAAGCCGGGTGTTTACTTGTGTTATAAGGGGAAACACCGTCAACATTTATTTCAATCGGTATTTGTTCAAGCAGAACATATATCCAGGAAGCATCCGAATTTATTGTTTGTGTGGCATCACGAAGGGATAATTTATGTTGTTTGTTTTAAAAGCGGGAACTTTGTTTTCGGTAATATGTTTGTTGCTTCGGACTTGCAAGAGGCATTGTATTTTGCTTTGTCTGCAGCGCAGGATACAGAAATTCATCGAGGCGAATTTGTTATTTTTACCGATGCAGAGAGTGATTTCATAGCTGATTTCCAAGCCAAATTGAATAAATTGGAATTAAGTACAGAAGTGATGAAGTACGATTGGATTTATCCTCAGTTTTTAACGTCTCCTTACCGCCATTTGTCGTATTATTTACAAAAAATGCCTGGTTTATCAGTGCCAGAAGAGTATTAAAAAATAAAATTGAAGCAATGCGAGTAACGGGTGGTAAATTAAAGGGATGGGTATTGCCTCATGGCTTTGCACTTCATGTGAGACCGTCAACGGACCGTATGCGAGAAAGTTTATTTAATCTACTGGAACACCACCAGGGTATAGAAGATATTTCGGTGTTGGATTTATTTAGCGGTTCCGGAATCATTGCTGCGGAATTCATCAGCCGGGGTGCAAATCGTGTAGTTTCCGTAGATTTGGATTCAAAGAATATTGTGCATCAAAAAAAAGTGAAGCAGATGCGTCAAGATGCAGCAATATGGGAAATCAACAAGGCAGATGTTTTTAAGTTTATTCAAAAAACGGAGGAACGGTTTGATGTGATTTTTGCTGATCCACCCTATGCACTCCCTGATTTACAATCTTTACCAGATCAAGTGGTTCCTTTATTAAAAGAAGGCGGTTGGTTTATATTCGAACATCAACCACAGTTGGTATTCAATCGTCCAGTTTTGATGAGAAAAGACTACGGTCAAACAAGTTGTTCCATTTTCACAGCGGAATCTTTACCTTCGTTGTAATTTATTTCAATAATTATTAACTATTCACAACTTAATTGTGTGTAATTTCTAGTCATGACTTCCAAAACCATAGCCGTATTTCCTGGTACGTTTGATCCTGTAACCAAGGGTCATCTTGATATAGTTGCTCGAGGAGCACAGCTCTTTGACGAAGTGGTAGTTGCCATTGGTATTAATACGAAGAAAACTACTTTGTTTGATTTAGATCAACGCACAAAATGGTTGGAAGAAACGTTTGCACCGTTTCCAAATGTCCGAATAGATCATTATGAAGGCTTAACCGTAGAATATTGCGATCAAATCGGTGCAAAGTTTTTATTGCGTGGTTTGAGAAATGGTAGTGATTTTGATTATGAGTCTCACATTGCTCAACTAAATAAAGATTTGAGCCACGGAATCGAAACAGTATTCATTTTAAGTAGTCCGGGATTGAGTTATATCAGCAGTACACTGGTCCGTGATTTGATTTTACACGAAGGAGATTACCAACGCTATATGCCTGATGGATTAACAGGTATATAACGCAAAGAATTACGCACTGTAAGCGCAGAAATCAACTATTTGAAATTTAAAGCACCTTCGCAATAATGTCGCGAATCGACGAATAAGTCTGAAAATCCGTTGATTTAAACCAATCCAGATCAGCAAACTTCACTTCGGATATACCTTCTTCAGTTTGAGGCTTCAAGTCATTGGTTCCGCTGTTGTTCATTCGATACCAATGAGTTTCTTTTAGAAGAATGACTTCATCTTCAAAATACGCATGATAGGTTTCTCCGATTTTGTTGGAAATATTGATGCGATTAATGCCAGTTTCTTCCATTACTTCACGCAAAGCGGCCGCCATTTGGTCTTCGTGTTTTTCAATTTTACCTTTTGGCAGATCCCAAACACCATTTCTTTTGATGGTTAAAAGTTGATTTTCTTTATTGAAAACCAAACCTCCAGCAGCTTGAATTACCGTATAGTCGGAGGTAAACTCATCGAATACTTCTTTTGGATTAGGACAGATAAGACCAAAAGTCATGGCTTTTCCGAAAGCTTCATTCGATATAAGAATATTGAAACTCTTATGCAGTTCATCGTCCCCTATGTAGTACAAGTTGGGAATTCCTTTCAGTGTACTCAAAGAATCGGTGATAATTAACGATCCTTCATTAAAGTAGATTTTGTAAGTTTGCGGCTCCATGTCACATCAAAGTGCAAAATTAGCAAAATTTCTCTTGGAAATAAAGGCTGTTAAATTATCTCCCAGAGAGCCATTTACCTGGACATCAGGAATTAAGTCACCCATTTACTGCGATAACCGTACGGTATTATCGTATCCCGAGGTTAGAAACTTCGTTGCTGACTCGTTAGCAGAGATGATTAAGAACCAATTTCCGGGAGTTGATCGGATAGCAGGAATTGCCACTGCGGGTATTGCTCATGGCGTTCTGGCAGCAGATCGATTGGGGATGTCGTATTGTTATGTTCGACCTGAACCAAAGAAACACGGACTAAAAAATCAGGTGGAAGGCTATCTTGCACCAGGTGATAAAGTGGTGTTGGTTGAAGATCTGATTTCAACTGGAAAAAGTTCTTTGCAAGCGGTAGAAGGTGTTCGTAATGCAGGTGGAGAAGTAGTTGGTCTAATTGCTTTATTTACCTATGGTTTTGCAGATGCTCAGAAAAAGTTTGCAGAAGAAGGTATACCTGTTTACACGATCTCAAATTTTGAAGTTCTTTCAGAGGTTGCAGCCCAGGAAGGGTATATTGCCACCGAAGATTTAGCCAGTGTTCAGCAATTTGCAGCTAATCCTCAGGCTTGGGGAGAATCATTTGATACGAATTAAGTACTATCCCGAAAGAAAAACGCAGGGTAAATTTGTATAGAAACTCTGTTAGTTTTCTGCAGGCACTTGATTGTCAGAAATGTTTTAAAGCTTCCCTTTTAGATAAGGGTTTCAAAGGATATTTATTTACAAATTCGATGACCCAATGGGGGTTGCTCTTAGCATATTGGCGCAATGCCCAACCTATGGCTTTTTGATGAAAAAATTCTTTAGAATCCATGTGTGGAAGTATGGAGAATTCTAACCATTCGGTGTTCGTTTTATCTTTAAATTTTAGTTGACAAATAATCGCACTTCGATTTACCCACATGTTGGAATCTGCTGTAAATTCTTCCATTAATTGGGGAAGGGCATGCATGTGTTTCAATAAAATATTGCCCAAATAACTCCCTGCCAACATATCAACTGTATCCCACCAACTTTTTTGAAGGATGAGTTCTTTTAAAAAAGGAATATCTGAATTGTCTAACCATTTGATATATTTGGAAATAAACTCCATAGCCACGTATTGAAATTCGCGTTCTGGCTCGTTCCATAAAACGGCTACCCATTGTTTCAATTCTTCTTTATTTTGGGGATGCCAAAACGATAAAAATAATTTGAATACCTCTTTTCGTGCAGTGGCTGTTACACCTATGTACGGAAAAAGATTTTTCATGTAAGCCTGCATCCCCTCTTTTTTTTCGGGTTGTGCATGTTCTTTAAGAAGTTGTCTTAATTCGGCAACAGGAAATCCAGTTTGATTGGAGGATGAATTATTTGCTTTCATGAATTGGATAAAATGAACAATATTATCTACGAAAATACGATGAATGCATGGTTTTTTTTGACTGAATAGACGGTAAAAAGCGTTTTTCCGTGTGTATATTTGGGCAACTTTAATTTTAAAAACATGAAAATGAAAATATCTCCATTTTTAACTTTTGCTGGAATTGGATTAATTACATTGATTGGATGCGATGCAGTAAAGCAACAAGCCATGAATGTAGCTCAAGAAGCGGTAAATCAACAAGTGCAAATTGCTTCAAAACCTGCAATTCCGAAGTTAACTTCTGATGAGGCGGCTGGTGGATTAAAAGAAGCATTGGTTGATGGGGTAATGAAGGGAACAGGTGTATTAGGTCAAAATGGCGCATTTTTGAATAATGCAGCATTAAAAATATTATTGCCACCAGAGGTACAAAATGTGGAACAAAAAATCCGAAACAACGTAATGTTGAACACGTTGATTGGAAAAGACTTAGATAATGTAATTGTGGCAATGAACAAAGGAGCTGAAAAGTCAATGGCTTTGGCGGTTCCTGTGTTTAAGAAAGCCATTACTGAAATGAGTTTTGCGGATGCAATGAAAATATTAACAGGAGGGCAAGGAGCTGCAACGGCCTATTTGAAGAGTACATCTGAAAGTCAACTTCAGGAATTATTTTTACCCGAAGTAAAAAAGGCTTTAGACGAAGTAGCAGTATCAAAGAGTTGGACACCTGTAGTAACCCAAATTAATAAAAACAAAAAGTTATTGGGTTTGAGTGCAGATATTCAACCCGATTTGAATAAGTATGTTACTGAAAAAGCAACTGTTGCTTTATTTCAAGAAATTGAAAAACAAGAAAATACGATTAGAAAAGATCCGGTTGCTCGTACTTCGGAGATTTTAAAAAAGGCTTTTGATTACGCTGATAAGAATTCGGCGAAGTAATAATCCCAATAGAATTGATTATATTCCCGTTTTGTAGTGCAATTAAAAGGATATTAGTTTGTTGAGTAAGTTTTCCCCATTCAAATATTTGGTTTGGGTGCTCGGTTTTTTACCAGCATCTGCCTTTTCTATGGAATTTGGAAAGCTATTCACTCATTTAGATCGAGACATTATCGGTGATTATTGTAATTACGGGGATTATACCCGTTTATCCATCGCCCCAAAGCCAGATCCTGAACAACCTTCTGTGTTAAAACAACGCATCGATTTTATCTATGAAGGAATGGAATTTGAAGTGGTGTTGATTTTGTTGGAACGAAAAACTGGTTTAAAATTTCAATATAATACGGCTCTTATTCCTTCCAAACGCTTGTATAGGTTAAACTATAGGAATATTTTGGTGGAAACCATTTTAAAAGATTTCTTTCATCAGAATGGTTTGGATTTTGAATTAATGGGTAATTCTGTAATTTTAAAACCGTGGGAACTGTATTCTAAAGAGGTTGTTATTAGTGGTAGAATCAGTAATCAAATGAGTGGTGAGCGAATTGTAAATGCCACTGTGGCGGTTATTGGTTCATCAAAAGTGGTATATAGCAACTCACAAGGTATATTCCAACTTCGGATTCCGCATTCAAAAACATGTATTTATTCCATTAATTATCCAGGATATTTAACCCAACTTGACACGTTGATTTCCATCACACCAGGCAAAACGTATTTTCTCGATATTCAATTAAAGCCAGAAATAGAACAAATTCAACCGGCAATAGTGCAGGTTCAAAAAGATAGAAATTTGCCTGCTGCGGAATTTGGCAAGACCGATGAAATGTCTATTAATGGCAGCCAATTGAAAAATATTCCTCACTTATTGGGAGAGCCGGATGTTATGCGTGTTTTCAGCATGAATCCAGGGGTTGTTTCAGGAAGCGAAGGAGTTTTTGGTATGTATGTTCGCGGTGGCGCTTCCGATCAAAATTTAGTTTTACTGGATGATGTTCCTTTGTATAATGCTTATCACATGTATGGTGTATTCGGTATTTTCAATGCCGATATTATAAAAAACGCACAATTTTATCGCGGTTCCTTTCCAGCAGAACACGGTGGTAGATTAAGCAGTGTGGTTGAAGTACATTCTATCGATGGAAATTCAAATAAAATCAATGCTAGTTTGGATGTGGGTATTTTATCCAGTCGATTTTTAGCTTCTGGCCCCTTGTTTAGTAAAAGAACCACTTTTGTTATTTCTGGACGCCGTAGTTTTTTTGATTATCTGGTAGATCCTATCAATAAAGTGGCAAATTTTTCGGATGGTGATCTCATCAATCGATATAATTTCTGGGATATTAATTTTAAGATCAATCATCGCTTTAATCCGAAAAGTAGAATTGTTTTATCGGGGTATTCGGGACAAGATTATGCTGGTTTGGTTCAACGAAGTGTAATTGATAAAACACCAAATCGTTTGATACAGCGTTCTGTAGATGCATCGAGATGGGGCAATGATTTATTGAGTTTTCGATGGGATTATATGAGTAGTCCTACGTCAAACATCTATTTCAAAGCATATTATACAACGTATAAATATGCGAACAATCGTTTGTTTTCAAGTACCATTTTTGATGAGTCGGAAACAGAATCGGTTGAACGCTCCAACTATGAGCTATCTAATGGTTTACACGACATTGAAACTTCGCTTCACTATGAAAAGAGCATATCACAAGGTTGGAAAATGCGATTAGGAGCAGGTTTTATTTATCATCAATTTCAACCCAATCGCAGAAAACTTCTAAATGAATTAGATAGTGTTAAGACCGAATTCGTATTTCAAGACGATGCACAAAACACCCCTGAAATTTATTCGTATGCTTCCTTGAATTATGTGGGAGGAAAATGGGGTTTCTTTGAACTTGGAATTAGAAATGTATACTACGGATTAGGCAAGGGTCAATACTACGTACTTCCAGAGCCTCGATTCAACGCTCGGTTCAAAATGAGTGAAGGAGTTTGGATGAAATTTGCAGGTAGTGTAAATCGACAGTTTTTCCACCAGTTGAACAACATAACAATGGGTTTACCATCGGACCTTTGGGTGCCTTCTACAACGTTGTTTAAACCGGCAAAGGCTACACAAGGTTCTATTGGTACTTCCGTGAAATTAAGTAAGAATTATCAATGGAATACGGAAGCATTTTATCGCGAATTTGATAATATTCTTGAGTATAATAACGATGCTGTTTATGTTACTTCCAACCGAAATTGGGAGAGTTCTGTTACCGCAGGCAAAGGCGTAGCAAAAGGAATTGAAACTCAGTTTGAAAAAACTAAAGGTAGTCTTACAGGTTGGATATCTTATACATGGATGAAAAGTGATCGAATATTTGCAGAGATAAATAACGGAATTGCATTTCCCTCCCGATATGATCGAAGACACAATGTATACTTAGTTGCAAATTATCGAATAAATCCTAGATGGAACGTAAGCGGAAGTTGGGTCTATAACTCGGGCTTCGCTTATACGATTCCAGTGGGTGTTTTTCCTTCTCCTACCAGCACAGATCCAGCCCGAGACATCTTAATTTATAAAGATCGAAACAACGCAAGGAGTCGCGATAATCATCGTTTAGATATTTCATTTAGATATGTGAAAAAAAGTGTAAAGTTTAATCAAAGTTGGACTTTCGGAGTGTATAATATGTACAACCGGATGAATCCATTTTATATCAACATTGGTTTGGATGAAAAAGGCAATAGAGCGCAATTTCAGGTTAGCTTACTCCCAATTTTACCGTTTGTAAGTTACCATATTGATTTGTAAATAGTATGAAATTGATATCATTATATCGAGTCCTGTATTTTTCTCTTTCGCGGGGGATGAGAGGTCGATTTCGAGAGATGAGAGTTCGATTTTGGGAGATGAGTACCCTTTTTAAAACGATATGGATGATTTTTGGAGTGATGTTATGCAATACTTCGTGTGTGCGGAAAATAGATGGTGGGGATAACATCCCCAAAATACAAGCCTTATTTGTACATGCCTTTATTTGTCCGGATAGCATGGCTTCAGTTCAAGTAGGTAGAGTGAGTGGAATAACGGAACCGACACAGTTTATTGACGATGCCGTGGTTGAGTTATTTAATTCGAACAAAGGCAAACGTTGGTCTCTTTTGGGTAGAAATTCGGGCAAATACAAGGCAAACTGTGAAGTGAATTTTAACGATAGCGTTTTGGTGGATATTACGGTGGCTTCTGGAAAAATTTCCAAGCGAATTAAGGTTCCAAATTCTCTTAAAATACAAAAAGTGGTGAAGTATAATACTACTATAGGTTTTGTGGGACCTACTCGAGCATATCGTATTACCTTCAAGGACAGTGCCTACACCGATAACTTTTATCGTATTTATTTGAAGCAAAATCGAAGACGCTATTTAGATAATGGAGATAGTATGGATTTTGTTGAACACATTTCCATTGCAGGCGATGAACTCCCTTTTGTGCGAAACATTTACAACAGTTATGCCACCAAGGAAATTTTATTTTCTGATGAAACATTTAACGGTTTGAAGAGCGATTTTGTAGTATACGAGCGAGTTCCAAATTTGAAAGGAAATGAGTTAATACTATCCACAACCATCTTTATTGAGAATATCTGTGAAGACTTGTTTAGTTATTATAACTCGAGAAATGCTCATTTATGGCAACAGAGTTCAATCATTCAAACACCTACGCGGGTTCAAGGGAATTTAGGAAGTGTATTTGGTGTAATTGGAGCTTACACCATAGATTCGTATAAAGTAGATTAATCTCGATTTGATGTATTAATACACTTTCATTTCTACTTCTTCAATTTTTGCACCCTTCATTTTACGAATGGTAAATTCCAAATTTTCATGGCGAACAACATCCCCCGTAGAAGGAATTCGTTCGGCGAAGTAAATAATAAAACCTCCAAGGGTGTTGTAATCACCTTCGGTTAAATGCAAACCGTATTTTTCATTTAGATAGTCAATTTCCAATCGAGATGAGAAGCGATAGTGATTTTCACCTAGTACAACTTCATTAGCATCTTCGGTATCGAATTCATCTTTAATTTCACCAAAAATCTCTTCGATAACATCTTCAATGGTAGCAATACCTGCGGTGCCTCCAAATTCATCGACCACTACGGCCAAACTTTTGCGTTCCTGTATGAATCGACGTAATAAATCGTGGGCTTCTAAGGTTTCGCTAACCAGGATAACGGGATGCAAAATACTGGATATTTTTTCGGGATGATGAAATAGATCGCTGTGATGTACAAATCCAATGATGTTTTCAATTGAATTTCGAAAAATTAGAATTCGAGATAATTGAGTTTCAATAAATTTTTGTTTGAGAACCTCTAAAGGCGTAGTTACATCCAAAGCAATAATTTCGGTTCTCGGAATCATCAAATCTTTTGCAACGACATCTGAAAAGTCCAGTGCATTCCGAAAAGCTTCGGTGTCGATTTCTTGATTATCTGACGTATTTGAATTTTCAATGGAACTGATATAATTATCTAGATCTACTTTAGAGAAAACAGGTGTTTCTTCTGTAACTTCTGTTTTTGTAAATACGCGCAATACCAATGATGAAAGAAATTTGGTCAATAAAATCAAAGGCCACAACAGAACATGGGCTACTCGAAATGCCGGTGCGAATGCAAAAATCAGGCTATCAGCTTGAAGTTTAAATAATGTTTTAGGGATGTACTCCGCTGTTATGAGCACTAGTAAGGTAGAAAGTATAGTGGTTAATAAAAAAACAATTACAGTACTATCAAAAAACTGGGTTAAGTAGTAGTTAAAGATATCGCCCATCGCAATTCCATAAACAACTAAGGCCAAATTTGTTGCTACTAAAACTATGCTAATAAATTCGTTGGGCTTTTTTATGTACCGTGCTAATGCTTTACCTCCCAAGCTGCCTTTTTTACTTTTTAATTCAATTCTAAGTTTGTTTGCAGAAATAAATGCTATTTCCATTCCCGAAAAAAAACCAATGGTAATTAGGCATAAAACAACAGTAAGCCAGTTATTTAGGTTGGGTGATTGGACTGCAATTTGCAATAGGGGTACCGAGAGGGGGTCTGCCATATTATTCGAAGATACGAAATTACATCTTAATTTTGCACTATGCAAACTCCAAAAAACATCGGAATCATAGGTGGCGGACAATTGGGAATGATGTTGTTACAAGCAGCATCGTTGGATAGTCCAGAAGTTCATTACACCGTTTTAGAAGGCTCTGAGGATTGTCCAGCCCAGCCATTTGCCGATGATTTGTTGATTGGCAGTTTAAAAAATGATGTAGATTTAAGAAAATTGGCATCCGTTTCAGATGTTATTACTTGGGAAATTGAACATATAGGTGTAGATACTTTAGTGGAATTAGAGAAAGAAGGGAAAATCATTATTCCCAAACCATCGGTACTGAAAACCATTCAAGATAAAGGCGTTCAGAAGTTGTTTTATCGAAATCATGGTATTCCCACAGCACCATTTGTTTTGGTTAACACGAAATCCCATCCCCCGAAAGAAATTCTGAACGAATTAAAGGGCGACAAAGTAGTGGTTAAGGCACGCACAGGTGGTTACGACGGAAAAGGAGTGCAAATCGTTCAGAAATCAGATCTGGAATCGGGACTTTATCCGTTTGAGGGCGAAGTTTTGCTCGAACAGTTTGTTGCTGATGTATTGGAATTGGCGGTGATTGTGGCGGTAGATCAAATGGGCAATATGGTAACGTACCCTTCGATTGAGATGTACTTTAATCCCAAGAGCAATTTAGTTGAATTTTTATATTCGCCGGCTCAGGTATCTGAAGAGATAGAGAATCAATCTCGCGAAATTGCTTTGAAAGCCGTAAAAAGCTTGGGATCTCCGGGACTTTTTGCAGTTGAATTATTTATAACGGCCGACGGAGAAATTTGGGTTAATGAAATGGCTCCAAGGCCACATAATAGTGGACATCATACCATAGAAGGCTGTGCTACCAGCCAATTTGCGCAGTTGAATCGAATATTGTTAGGGCGTGAATTGGGATCTACAGAATTATTACAACCCAGTGCCATGATAAATGTAGTGGGTCCTGAGGGAATTTCGGGTAAATATTTTTTAGCGAATGCTGTAGAATGGGAGCAAAGAAACGATGTATATATTCACATGTATGGCAAAACGGAAACACGTCCCGATCGGAAGCTAGGACATATAACAGTAACGGCGTCGAGTTTAGAAGAATTATTGGAGAAGGCGGAAAAGATCAAGAATGAAATCCTGATCAAACCGTCATGATTTCCTTTTCCTTATTGGTAAATAAATCGTCGGTTTTTTTGATGTATGCGTCGATTAATTTTTGAACACGGTCTTCACCTTCTGCCATTTCGTCTTCGCTAACACCATCTGCTTTGAGCTTACGAATTTTTTCGTTTGCATCTTTTCTGTAGTTGCGAATTCCTACTTTAGAATTATCTGCCTCGGATTTTGCGCGTTTCACTAATTCTTTACGGCGATCTTCAGTAACTGGAGGGATACTTATACGAATGAATTCACCATCATTTTGAGGAGCATAACCCAAATTTGAATTGATGATAGCTGTTTCAATTGGACGAATTAGCGATTTATCCCAAGGCTGAATCATCAGAGTTCTTGCATCTGGAGTATTAACATTGGCTACCTGAGCCAAAGGTGTTTGAGCTCCATAGTATTCTACGAAAACGGAGTCAAGCATATCTGGAGATGCTTTACCAGCGCGGATTCTGTGGAATTCAGCGGATGTATGTGAAAGGTTTTTTTCGAGTTGAGATTTCAGATTTTCGATGATTTCGTTAACACTACTCATGCTGCAAATTTATACGTTTTTCAATTAATACGCTCGTTCTTTTCTTCCTTCGTAAAAATATACAAAAGCTCGATTGGCTACGGCTACGCCCCCAGGAGTTGGGTAATCACCTGTGAAGTACCAATCGCCGGTATCATTTGGACAAGCCTGATGCAAATTATCAACAGTTTGGAAAAGAATATCGAATTCGTATCGTATATCTTTGGGTTTAACCATTTCCGCAACGCGTTTAGATATATCCAAGTCGTTCAATGGTGCGTATAAATCCTTAACTACATTTCGTTGAAGATGATTGGGTTTTTCCAATTCTGCTTTCGCGTTTTCGTATATAGTTTTAATTAGATTTTCGTTTCCTTGTTCTTTATGGATGGAAATTGCAGCTTGGAATGCGGCAAAATCACCCAATTTACTCATGTCGATGCCGTAACAATCTGGGTATCGGATTTGTGGTGCGGAACTTACGAGTATAATTCTTTTGGGTTCTAAACGATCCAATATTTTCAAAATACTGGTTCTCAAAGTTGTGCCTCGAACTACAGAATCATCCATGATAACCAGGGTATCTGTCCACGATTTTACCACTCCATAGGTAATATCGTAAACGTGACCAACTAAATCTTCCCGTTCACTGTCGTTGGTGATGAAGGTTCTCATTTTAACGTCTTTAACGAGGATTTTTTCTCTTCGTGGACGCCAAGAAAGGATTTCGTCTACTTTTTCGGGATTTTTTTGAACGTCTATTTGTTTTAAAGCTTCAGCTTGAATGGTTCTTCGAATTTCATGAATTCCATCAATTAAGCCGTAAAAACTGGTTGAAGCGGTGTTTGGAACATAGCTAAATACGGTATTTACCAAATCATTACCTAGATAATCCATTACCGGTTTAGCCAATAATCTTCCTAATTCTTTGCGTTCCGCATAAATGGATTGATCGTTTCCGCGTGAAAAGTATATTCGTTCAAAGCTGCAACTCTTTCGCTCAATAGGTTCGATAATATTTTCTTCGGAAAATGACCCGTCTTTTTTAACAATTAAGGCATTACCTGGACCCAATTCTTTTACGTCTTCAGGATACACATTAAATGCCATTTGGATGGCGGCTCTTTCACTCGCTACCACAACAACTTCGTCGTCGGCATAGTAATGAGAAGGACGAATTCCGGCAGGATCACGAATAATAAAAGCATCTCCATGACCGAGCATACCAATCATATTGAAACCACCATCGATGTTCTTGAAGCTGCGTTTTAAAATTCGAGAAATGGAAATTTCCTGTTTGATTTTCTCCGTTATTTCAAGGTTACTCAAACCTTGGGCTTTTAAAATGGAGAATAATCGTTGATTTTCTTCGTCAATAAAATGCCCGATTTTTTCAAGCATCAAAACGTTATCACTCTTTTCTTTGGGTTGTTGTCCTAGTTCGATTAACTGTTGAAAAAGCTCTTCGGTATTGGTAATGTTGTAGTTACCAGCCAACATGAGATTTCGAGCCATCCAGTTGTTTTGGCGAAGAAAAGGGTGAATATTTTCGATTGAATTTCCGCCATAAGTACCATAACGAAGGTGACCTAAAAGCATTTCTCCTGCATAGGGATAGTGTTTTTTCAGGTATTCCAGATCGTTTTGGTATTCTTGTGGGATCTCTTTCAGTGCGGAGGCAACATTGTCGAAAATATCGCTCAATGCTGTTTTAGTGGCGGATCTTTGGCGTGCTAAGTATCGATCTCCGTAGTGTGGGTCGAGTTTTATCACACCGATCCCGGCACCATCTTGTCCGCGATTGAGCTGTTTCGTCATAAGGAACTGCAGTTTATGCAGTCCATACCAATAGGTACCGTATTTTTCGTGGTAGTAGTTTAGGGGTTTTTTGAGGCGAATGAATGCCACCCCACATTCGTGCTTGATTGCGTCACTCATGTTGGAAGTGCAAATTTACGCATTACCCTTCAAATTGCCTTGTTAAAAATGATTTTTACTTATTTATTGTACATTTGTGGTTGTAGCCACTAATTTGTAAAAGTCATGCCAGTAAGAGCCCCTTTCAATTTGCAAAAATGGATTGATGAAAACCGCCATTTGTTGAAGCCACCTGTTGCCAATAAAAATTTGTATCCTGAGGGCAGTGATTACATAGTAATGGTAGTTGCCGGACCTAATGGACGAAGAGATTATCATTACAACGAAACGGAAGAGTTATTTTATCAATTGGAAGGTGAAATTACGGTTCGTATTCAAGAAGATGGGGTGCGTCGTGATGTTCAACTAAAAGCAGGAGATATGTTTTTGTTGCCTGGAGGAATTCCCCATTCACCAGCTAGAACTGCGGGCAGTATTGGTTTAGTTGTGGAGCGCATTCGCGAAGGAAAAGGGTACAAAGATGGATTATTGTGGTTTTGCGAAAAGTGCAACAACAAATTACATGAAGTGTATTTTGAATTAAAGAATATAGAAACGGATTTTATTTCACACTTTGACGCATTTTACGCTTCTGAGGAAATGAGAACCTGCAAGCAGTGCGGAGAGGTTCTTCCTAAGCCTTAAATAAATCCTAAAACATGTACGAATTTCACGGAGATAAGCGTCGTTATTTCGATATGACTTATACGGTAACCAAGAATCATATTCTACCGTATATTCAATCACATTTTTCATTTTTTCCGGGGATGCGCGTTCTGGAGATTGGATGCGGCGAAGCGGGTGTCTTAAAGGCCTTTACAGAATTGGGCTATTCTTGCACGGGAATTGAATTGGAAGAATGGCGATTGGAATTCGCACGAGAGTTCATGAAAGAGGAATTGGCTCAAGGTAAGATTGATTTTTTGAACCGAGATATTTACTTGGTAGATCCCGAGAAAGACTTGGGTTCAAAATACGATATCATAATACTAAAAGATGTAATTGAGCATATCCCCAATCAAGAAAAATTCATGCCCCAATTGCATCGATTCTTGAACGAGGGAGGAGTGGTGTTTTTTGCATTTCCACCCTGGATGATGCCTTACGGCGGACATCAGCAGGTTTTACCTAAGAAATGGGCTTCTAAATTGCCTTATTATCATTTATTGCCCGGTAAAATGTACCCCGCCATGTTAAGAGCTTTGGGAGTAAATGACAGTGGCATTAATACCATGGAAGAAATACGATCCACCGGAATTAGTATTGAACGTTTTGAGCGTATTTGTAAGGATTCAAAATATTCTATCGTAAATAGACGATTTTATTTGTTTAATCCTATATACGAATTCAAATTTGGAATAAAGCCCCGATTGCAATGGGGTTGGTTAACTCGAATACCGTGGTTCAGAAACTTTATAACCATGGGAATGTATTATGTTGTAAAAGCAAAGTAGAACCGAGTGTTTTTCACTATAGAAGTGAAAAAAAAGCAGTAATAAGATGCGATTATTCCAAGGGTTTTTAAGCGATTTTACTCGTGTTAAAATCTCAGTATGTCCGTATTGTTGATATGACCCAACACGAAAGCCGAACAAAAGCGAATTTTTGTAGGTGCGTTTTTATGAAAATAGCGTCTAATACGTTAAATTTGCTATTTACCATGATTTCTAAACATTTAAGAGTCCTTGCCTTGGGTGCAACTTTGTTGGTTGTTGCCTTGCCTGCAAACGCACAGATGAAGCGTTTTCGTGGAAAACCCATTGAAGTGGGAATGACCTTGGGAGGTGCTAATTATATGGGAGATTTAACTCCTTTGGTAGCATGGAATGAAACCAAACCCATGGGCGGAATTATTTGTCGCTTTAATTATGATGATTTTATCACTTTGCGTGGAAATGCTGTATTTGGTCAGATCAGTGGCGACGATAAGAATTACTCAGATATCGCTGAGCGTTACAAGCGTAATTTGAATTTTACTTCCAATATATTAGAATTCAGTGGTACGGTTGAATGGAACTTATTGGGTTTTGAAGAAACACAACGTTCCAATCCTGGAACTCCTTTCTTGTTCGCCGGTATTGGTGTATTTAAATTCAATCCTAAAACTCAGTTTAATTATTTGCCTGATGTTCATACGCCTTCCAATTATAACGGTGCTGATTTATCTGTGTATGATGGAAAATGGATTGAATTGCAACCTATGGCTACAGAAGGACAAGAAACAACTAAGTACAACGAACGACGCAGATATTCTTTAACTCAAGTAAGTATTCCCATAGGTGTGGGATACAAAAAGCAGTTCAGTGAAGTTTGGGCTTGGGGTTTGGAGTTAGGTGTTCGTAAAACATTCACAGATTATTTAGATGATGTGAGTATGACTTATGTTGACCCACAAATTACCGGTGGTAGTAACACAGGTTTAAGTGCTGCACTTGCAGACAGAACTCCAGAATTGCGTGACCCTAGTTTGGTGAATGATTATGGAAACGAAGAGCGTTTGGGTGCTGCGCGTGGAAATGAAGCAACCAAGGATTGGTATTTATTTTTGAATTTTACATTGACCAGAAAAATTACGGGTGGAAAAACAACCTGTTTTCAGTTTTAACAGACGTTTATTAGTTAATCAACTTTTGTTCTTTGGCTTGATTTTATCGAGCCCTGTCGCTTTATTTTCTCAAAAATACTTTTCAGGTAGAAATGAATTTGGGCTAGTGGTTGGTGTGAGTAATTATTACGGTGATTTAGCTCAAGGTCAAAACATCAAACATTTTCATCCTGCTGGTGGAATTTATCAAAAGTATAATATGAATAGTTATTTCTCATGGAGAAATCAGCTTACCTATATGACCATTTCTGGAACCACTGAAGGTTCAAAAGGTTACGAGTTTCAAAACTTGAATTTCCAAACTGATATTTATGAGTATTCTTCCATGCTCAATTTCGATTTTCATAGTTTCGGAACCAACATCAACAATCGGAATCAAACCCCGTATGCTTTAATTGGTTTATCAGCATTTATGTTCGATCCTACTCGTTTGGATAACGAAGACGTACACCTTCGCAATATCAATACTGAAATGCGTAAACGGAATTATAGTCGTTTGCAAATGTCAGTTCCACTAGGATTAGGGTATAAGGTTCGAAGCTCGCATCGTAAACATAAAGGAGCTTGGATTTTTGGTGTAGAGGCTGTTTGGCGCAAGACCTTCACCGATAATTTGGATGATGTTGATGATGTGTATCCGGATTATGTAGCCATTCGAGATAATCAAGGTCAAGGTTCGGCGCAATACAGTCAGGCACAACTATTAAATGGAGGTGCTCCGTTATATAAAGGAACATTTCGAGGAGATACGCATTTAAAAGATTGGTATTATTTCTATGGTTTTAATCTTTCTTATCGCTTTACACCTTTTATTTGCAGATAATTTCTACTTAATCAAAAATTGAAACCTTTGAAATCAGTTAATTCATCATATCCACAGATTAATCCTGACCGAATTCCCCAGCACGTTGCCGTTATTATGGACGGAAACGGTCGTTGGGCAAAAAAATTGGGTCATTTGCGAATTTTTGGCCATAAACAAGGAGTAAGTGCAGTAAGAACGTGTTTGGAAATAGCTTCGGAACTTGGGGTGAAGTTCCTGACAATGTATGCATTTTCAACGGAAAATTGGAATCGACCCGCATTAGAAGTGAATGCTCTTATGCAATTATTGGTGGATACAGTGGAAAAAGAACTGCCTGAATTGATGAAAAACAATGTTCGATTAAAAACATTGGGAAACATTGAGCAATTACCTAAGAATGCACGTGCGAAATTGCAACACACCGAAGATGCTACTGCCAATAATACAGGAACTACATTGATATTGGCATTGAGTTATAGTTCTCGTTGGGATATGATCCAAGCTGTTCAGAAAATAGCGGAAAATGCACAGAAGGGGCATATTTCACCATCAGAAATAAATGAGAGAACAATTTCAGGTGCGTTAAGAACATCAGAATATCCAGATCCAGATTTGCTCATTAGAACGAGTGGTGAACATCGAATTAGTAATTTTTTATTGTGGGAAATTGCTTATTCCGAGCTGTATTTCACACCGGTTTTGTGGCCCGACTTTACAAAACAGCATTTCGTCGAAGCAATTTTGGACTATCAGTCAAGGGAACGTAGATTTGGAAAAACTTCCGAACAATTAGGAGAAGGAAAAAAATAACATGTTAAAAAAGAGTTGGTTACTGAGTCTATATGTTTTATTATCGTTTAATTTGTTTGGGCAAATTACGGATAGTACTTACATAAAAGCTCCCATGATAAATTATGATTTTGTAGATCCCGCGACTTACAAAATTAAAAATATAGATGTTCGAGAAGTTAACGGAAAACCGGTACAAAAAGCACTGGTTGTTTTGTATTCTGGATTATCCATAGGACAGGAAATTAAAGTCCCTGGAACAGATATCCCCAAAGCATTAGAAAATATTTGGGGCAGACAGTATTTTTCGGAAGTACAGGTATTCTTTTTACCTACAGGTAATGAAAATGAAGTGGTAGTTCAATTCCTAGTTAAGGAACAACCACGATTGAATGGTCACCGTTTTTTAAACGTGTCCAACTCACAAGCGAAATCGTTGAAGGAAGAATGTGGTTTGAAGAAAGGGATGTACATTACTCCAAACTTAATCAATCGGAGTATTGCAAAAATTGAAAACTATTATCAGGAGAAAGGATATTACAACATAAAAGTATCTGTGCGTAGACCCGAAGCCAAAGACAAAACGGGTAAACCCATGTTGGGTTATCAAAACTTTGATTTTGTTATTGAAAAAGGTCCCAAAGTCAAAGTATTTGATTTTGAGTTTAATGGAAACAATCAAGTGGCGGATGCTGAACTACGGAAAGCAATAAAAGGAATTAAGCGAACTAAACTGAAGTGGAATATATTTGCTAGCTCAAAGTATACAGAAACCAAATTTGAGGAAGAAAAAGCCAATGTGATCAAGAAATATCAAAGTTTAGGATATCGTGATGCGCGAGTGATTTCTGACAGTGTTTCTATGTTTAATGAAGACCGAATCATTGTTCATTTGAACTTGGTGGAAGGCAATCAATATCGTTATCGGTCAATCAAATGGAAAGGGAATCTTAAGTATCCCACAAGTTTGTTAGATACATTATTAAATATTAAAAGGGGTGATGTATTCAATCAAACTCTGTTAGATGAGCGTTTATTTAGCAATCCTGGAGGATTTGATATCCAAACTTTATACATGGATGCTGGATATCTGTTTTTTAATATGACACCAGTAGAGGTGGGAGTTTTTGAAGACAGCATTGATTTGGAGATACGAATTGCAGAAGGTCCTCAGGCAACAATAGGTCGAGTATATTGGGAGGGAAATAGCAAAACTTCGGATCGAGTAATATTGAGAGAATTAAGAACAAAACCGGGCAATACATTTTCGCGAAGTGATATTCAAAGAACCATGCGCGATTTGGCTGCATTGGGTCTTTTTGATCCAGAACAGTTGGGTGTGGATCCTAAGCCCAATCCCGCGGATGGAACGGTAGATATTAAGTATAAATTAGTAGAAAAACCATCGGATCAAATAGAATTATCTGGAGGATGGGGTGGTAATGGTTTTAGCAGAACACCTACATTAATTGGAACTGCTGGGGTTGTATTGAATAACTTTAGCGCACGGAAATTGTTGCATCCTAAGTTATGGAATCCAGTACCAACTGGAGATGGCCAGAAATTGTCACTTCGAGCTCAAAGTAATGGAACCAACTATCAGGGTTACACTGCTTCCTTCACAGAGCCTTGGCTGGGTGGATTTAAGCCCACCTCGTTTTCAATCAGTTTATTCCATACGGTAAACAGCTTTGATTTCCGCCAAAGAAACGATCCTTTGAAGCAAATATTCAGAAATACGGGAGTTAATTTAAGTATAGGTAAACGATTAAATTGGCCCGACGATTTCTTTAATATTCAATACACGTTGAGTTTTCAACAGTATAGAATGCAGAATATGGACGGTGGTTTTTATGGTTTTCCAAAAGGATTCCAAGGCATAAGTTATAACCCTTCAGCACAGGTAGTATTAGCTCGTAGTTCGATTTCAGATCCAATTTATCCTACTTCGGGATCTAAATTCATGACTTCATTGCAGGCAACTCCACCCTTCTCCTTGCTGAATAACAGAGATTATTCTACCATGAGTTTAACGGAGAAATACCGTTGGGCTGAGTTTTATAAATTCAAATTGGACGCAGAATGGTACACCCCAGTGTATAAAAAGTTGGTTCTTACGGCTAAAGCTCGTTTTGGTTTCTTGGGATATTATAATCCAAAATTAGGTACAACATTCTTCGAGCGTTTCCAAGTTGGTGGTGCAGGAATATTTGGATTTAATATTGCAGCAACAGAAATTATATCTCAGAGAGGTTACGACAATTATACCGTATCTCAAACTGCTATGAGTGGGTCTGCTGGTGCCCCTATTTTTAATAAGTTCACTTTAGAATTGCGTCAAGCTATTACTACAAATCAAACGGCAACCATTTATGCATTGGCATTTCTTGAAGCAGGAGATGCATGGTCGAGTATCAATAAATACAATCCTTTTCAATTAAAAAGAGCAACCGGGGTAGGTATTCGCTTGTTCATGCCGATGTTCGGTCTAATAGGTTTGGATTTTGCGTATGGCTTTGATTATTTGGATGTTCCAAAGAGTGGCAAACCAACTCAAATTCACTTCTTTATCGGCCAACAGTTTTAATCTCCGTACAGACCAAATGCCATTCAGCATGTCTGTAGACTGCTAGTATTTTGGCCAACAGTTTTAAACGGTTTAGGACAATAGGAGATAACACCGCTAGGTAGCGGTTTAAAATGCCGTTAGTCAGCGATTTTAATTATACGCAAATTGGAAATAACACCGCTAGGTTGCGGTTTTAATACCTTTAGTTAGCGGTTTTAAGTTTTCCTCTAATTGAAGATAAGGTCGATTTTAAACAGCGTTAGGCTGTAATCAGTTGATAGGAATAAATTCTGTTGTTGGCAATTTTAAACTAGAAACGCGGTGGTTTTAACCTATTGATTATAATTGAATCAATCAGTTTTAAAAGTTGAATTCAATACCTTGAGCAAGGGGTAAATTGCTACCATAATTAATGGTATTGGTTTGTCGGCGCATATAGGCTTTCCATGCGTCAGAGCCAGATTCTCTGCCGCCTCCTGTTTCTTTTTCTCCCCCAAAGGCACCCCCGATTTCAGCGCCTGAGGTACCGATATTCACATTGGCAATTCCGCAATCTGATCCTGATGCAGATAAGAAACGTTCTGCTTCTTGCAGTCTATCAGTGAAAATAGCACTTGAAAGACCTTGTTTTACCCCATTTTGTAAGTCAATCGCCTCTTCTAAGTTGCTGTATTTCATTAAGTATAAAATAGGCGCAAAAGTTTCTTCTTGTACAATATGGAAATGATTTTCAGCCTCACAAATTGTAGGAACTACATAACAACCACTTTCGTAACCCGGACCGCTTAGAACTTCATTTCCAAATAAAATGTTACCACCTTCTGTTACTAATGATTTAATTGCATTCGTATATGCAGAAACAGCTTGTTTATCAATTAAAGGACCCACGTGGTAGGAAGAATCCAACGGATTTCCAATTTTGATTTGTTTGTAGGCTTGTATCAATAAGTTTTTAAATTCTTCGTAACGACTTTCATGAATAATCAATCGTCGAGTGGAAGTACAACGTTGTCCTGCAGTACCAACAGCACCGAATACAACTGCACGAATGGCGAGTTGCAAATTGGCATTTTCTGAAATAATTATAGCATTGTTTCCGCCTAATTCCAACAAGGTCTTACCTAAACGTTGTGCCACAGTTTGGGCTACTTCTTTACCCATACGAATACTTCCTGTTGCACTTATTAGGGTTACTTTTTCATCATTACAAAGCCATTCTCCAACGGTTTTTCCGCCTTGTATAATGCAAAAAAGGCCTTCGGGTAATTGGTTATCGACGATAACTTGGGCGAGTATATTTTGAACTGCCTGCGCGGTAGCAGGAGTTTTTTCGGAAGGTTTCCAAACACTAGCATTGCCACATACGGCAGCAATCATTGCATTCCAGCTCCATACTGCAACCGGAAAGTTAAATGCCGAAATGATTCCCACTATACCTAATGGATGCCATTGTTCATACATTCTATGATCTGGTCTTTCACTGTGCATGGTTAATCCATGTAATTGACGTGATAGGCCAACTGCGAAGTCGCAGATATCAATCATTTCTTGCACTTCTCCCAATCCTTCTTGTAAGCTTTTCCCCATTTCATAACTCACTAATTCACCCAATGCTTGTTTGTGAATGCGCAATTGATTACCAATTTGGCGAACCACTTCACCGCGCTTAGGAGCAGGCCAAGTTCTCCATATTTTTGATGCTTGTTCTGCTTTTTGGATTATGGAATTGAATCCAGCGAAATCAACTTCGTTGAAATCATTTAGGTGCTTAGCATCTACGGGACTAAAATTTTGGAAGGTGGATGTATTATCTGAATAAATATGTTGAATACCTGAACTTGCTGAAGGTAGTAATTGGGGGATACCTAATTCATTATAGGAATTAAAACTCGCATTCGAGCCAATATTATCAGATTGAACAAATTGTTCGGGATTGAAAATGCTTGAGAAGTTCATTTACACAAATGTAAACAAAATACTAAATGTATATTTAAGTGTTATTGTTAATTCTGCTCTTTGTAAGAGTCTGATATCATTCAGTCATTCTGCTGTTTTATCTAACATTTTCCTTAGCTGCAAGTTTAACGGGTAATCCTTTAAAAACGGATTTATTTCAAGTTAAATTTGAAATTATAAAATTAGATCTTAGGTTTTCGTATAATAATAAATACGGCTGCTAGTAGGAATAACATCCCAACAAAAACGTTCCATGTTAATTGTTCATGATCCGCAAATCCCCACATAACTGCGGTAACAGGAATTATGAAGGTATTGGTTGAGGCAACTAAGGGTGAAACGTATCTAATGATGTAATTAAATAAGATCATGGAAACGGCGCTGCCCATGAAACCTAAAAGAAACAGGTAAAAGAAAGCGGTGTTAGCACTAATATTTCCGCGACTTTCGAATAATTTTAAATCGCCTGGATGTTCCTTCCATGCATTGAAAAAATCGGTGTACCAAAGTATACCTGAATATAGTAATCCTACAAAAACAAAGGGGTAAGCCGTTTTTACCATTGCAGGCAGATGGCCGAGTTTATGTTTAATAATGTTGATGTTTAATCCATAAAGCATTGCAGCAGCTAAAGGCATCAACGAGCCTAGCAATGAAATGGGTTCACCGTAGTGTAATAAACTAGGTGCAAATAGAAAAACTGCTCCTGCCAGCCCGAGAATAACACCAATAATTCCGGCTTTATCCAATTTCTCACGGAATACCCAAAAAGCAAAAAGTAAAGTAAACATAGGGGTAAAAGCATTTAATATCCCCGATAATCCGGAGGGAATTAACCTTCCCGCCGTGGAAAATAAAAATGCAGGAATGGCATTTCCTAATACCCCACTTGCAAACAGCCAAAAATAGTCAGAAAAATTTAGGTTAGATGGTTGGTTTCTTAAGGGTTTTATAAAAGAATATTTGATTACCCAAGGTAATAATACTGCTCCTGCTACAACCAAACGGGTACCGGCAACTTGAATGGGACTGAAAACAGCCAAGCCGTATTTCATCAAGATGAATGAACTTCCCCAAATGCAGCCCAAGAGGACAATGATAAAAACGGGCAACCACGTATATTTCACACTGCAAAATTCGTCGAAATTTATGGAATATGCGTTGAAAGAATGGGGGATTTGAATTAAAATACGAAATTTGTGAGATGCGTTGGATTTTGAACTTTCTGTTGGTGTTGGTTTTACCTCTTAATGCACAAATTGATGAAGATATAATTTGTGCCGAAAAACAGCATTTGCAGGCTTTGATGGATGTTCAAAAACGTTCTAGTACTCCTAATTTTCATGGGTATGATATTCAATACCATCGTTGTAATTGGAAATTGAATCCGAAGATGAATTCCAATATATCAGGAAACGTACTTTTTTCGTTTCAAGTTCAAGGTGGAAACTACGATTCTTTGGCATTTGATTTGATTGCTGACATGATGGTTGACAGCGTACTTTACCGAGGAATTTCCACTAAATTCAATCGAAAAGGTAACAAAGTTTTTGTTTTCAAGAATGGGCTATGGATAGATGGTGAGCGAGATTCCTTTACTGTTTTTTATCAGGGTAATCCGGCAAGTATCCCGGGTGGATTTGGTGCATATACCTATGATGCTCATTCTACGGGCCCTATAATTCATACCTTAAGTCAACCCTATGGTGCACCGTTTTGGTGGCCCTGCAAACAGACATTGTCTGATAAGATTGATTCTATTGATATTATCGTTGAAACGGCTCGAGATTTTAAAGTTGGAAGCAATGGTATATTGGTAAAAGTGGATACTAGTAGCGCAAGTAAATCTATTCATTACTGGAAACACCGTCATCCTGTAGCTACGTATCTTGTGGCAATAGCTGTAACTAATTACACAGAGTTTACGGATTATGCAAAATTTCATGGCAGAACGGATTCGCTACCCGTTGTAAACTACGTATTTCCTCAGTTTTTACAAACCACTCAATTAGAGGCAAAACGTGTTTTGCCTATGTTGCGTCTGTTCGATAGTTTGTTCATTGAATATCCATTCATGAATGAAAAGTATGGTCATGCACAATTTACTTGGGGTGGTGGAATGGAACACCAGACTATGAGCTTTATGGTTAACTTTTCATTTGATTTAACTGCACATGAATTGGCACATCAGTGGTTTGGAGATTTAGTAACTTGTGGTTCCTGGAATGATTTATGGTTGAATGAAGGATTTGCCACTTATTTAACCTCTGTTGCTTATGAATATATTTACGATAAAAGTACTTTCAGGGATAAAATGCGAGGTACTCGAGTAGATATTACAGCTGACCCTAATGGGTCTGTGAAACCTAAAGATACTTCTTCTGTAAATCAATTATTTAATGGGCGTTTGACCTACAGAAAGGGTGCCTGGCTTTTACACATGTTGCGTGTTAGATTAGGTGATTCTTTGTTTTTCGAGGGATGTCGACAATATTTAAACTCCCGCAAAACCATTGGATTTGCTACAACCGAACAGTTTAGATCGATCATGGAATCCGTTTCAGGTCAAAACTTGCAAGAATTTTTCAAGCAGTGGTATGAAGGTGATGGCTTTCCTTACTTGAAAATAAATTGGGAACAGAGAGGTAGTACTTTAAAAGTAAAAATCGAACAAACTCCTTCAAATCCATCTGTACCATTTTGGAAAATTTCCATACCCATACTGTTCAAAAACAAGTTAACCGGTCGGGAAGAATTAAAAATATTTACTCCTCAAAAACTCACGGAAGATTACACGTTAAGTGTTTTATTTGATGTAGACACAGCCATTTTCGATCCTCAAGTTACAGTTCTAGCTAAAGCAGCAGTTGGAGGGATGAATTTAGGAAAAATACAAGAAGATCCAGTATTCGTGTTTCCCAATCCTTCAAATGGCGAAATAGTGAATGTTAAATCCCGAAATCCAGATATTTCAAAAATTGAGATTATATCGTTGCTGGGTCAAACTATCCGAACCAGTGAATTTGGCTCAAGTTCAATACAAAATGTTTCAATCGATGTAAGTTCTTTGTCAACCGGTACTTATATTATTAAGATTTTTACTGATAATAAAGTATATTTGAAAAAGTGGATTAAGTCCTGAATAATATGAAAAAATATAGTATTTTAAGTTTGGTAACTGTTTTAGGGATCTTAGGATTATCATCCTGTGAAAAAAAGCCTGTAGATCCTCCGACAAACAATCAACCAATTGAGTTAAAGCTGAATTGGGTTGGATTGATAAATGGAAAGGATTTACCAGCGTTAGGTACGAATACTTTTTCTCCTAAATCGTCGGGTGAGTTGTTTGATATCACGAATTGGGCATTTATAGTATCGCATTTAGCTTTAATAAAAGAGGATGGAGACACGGTATTGTTGGGTGATGGATATCAGTGGATTAGTCCCAGAGGCAAAAGAACTGAGTTTACTTACAAAGGAATTCCTCCTGGAAATTATAAAGGCATTTCATTTATGATTGGATTGGATTCGGCTATCAATCATGGTGATCCGAGCAAATGGCCTTCGGATCATCCATTGAATCCCAATTTGAATGGTATGCATTGGGGCTGGTCGGGCGGTTATATATTCCAAGCATTAGACGGTTTGTTTAAAGACACGGCTGCTGGTAGTTCTTCTAAAGGGTTTAGTTTCCACACAGCTACTATGCCATTAGTTCGCAATTACGAACTGCCTTTTTCGTTCAGCATTGAAAAAACATCTAAAACGGCCACCATCAACATGCATGCAGAGCGTTTCTTTAGCTTTCCCAACAATATTGCGTTAAAAACAAAATCCGTTTCGCATTCTGAAGGTACATTAGAATTTCAGTTGATGGAAAAGATATTGGAAAACATGCAAAATGGGGTTTTCGAGTTGGCAGATGTGAAATGATCGTTCATGGATCAAATGCTCGAGTTGAGAGAATAGTATATATTTAATATTAAAAATTGGTCTGAAGTAAATAGGTCATGAACAAGTTTTTAGAACTCACTGGACAGCGAATGTTGCGGCAGATGTTTTTATATGCAACCATCGTTTTTGTAACAATATCATGTAGGGAAGAAGAAGATCCCTCAAAAAATAAAAACGTTTATAAACCAACTGCAGTAAGTCCTACAGATATTTTCCCAACTGATTTTGGAATGCCCTCTCTTCCTTCAGATAATCCTTTTACAGTTGAGGGAATTTATTTGGGAAGAATGTTGTTTTATGATCCCGTTCTCTCCATCGATTCGAGTATAAGTTGCAGTTCATGTCACTTTCAAGAATACGCATTTGCTGACCCTCGAAAGTTAAGCACTGGTGTATTTGGATTAAAAACAGGGAGAAATGCACCGAGTTTATTCAACATGGCGTATTCTCGCAAGTTTTTCTGGGATGCGCGTGTCAATACTTTAAGAGATTTGGTGTTTGAACCCATTCAGGCGCATAACGAAATGGCTATGACCTTGCCATTATTAGAAACACGTTTGCGCAGAAATCAGAAATACATAGATTATTTCAATAAGGCCTTTAATTCTGAACCGAATCTATTGGATATGTCGAAAGCCATGGAACAGTTCTTACTTTCCATTGTAAGCAAGGATTCCCGATTCAATCAGTTTTTCCCGGGTACAAATTCTCATTTATTAAATGCCTCAGAGTTGCGAGGTGCGTTTATATTTAATGGATTAGTGGACTTTGATGCGCAAGGCAAAACAAAGGGAGCAGATTGTTTCCATTGTCACGGAGGTGAAATGGCCCAACAACAGAATCCATTGATGGGAGGAATCGCCTCCAATGGGTTGCCAGGTCCTGTAGTTGATAAAGGTGTAGGTGGTATAACTAACCGTTCACAGGATTTGGGGACATTTAAAGCACCTTCATTACTGAATATTGCATTAACTGCTCCATATATGCATGATGGACGATTTAATACATTGGAAGAAGTGGTTGAACATTATTCTTCTGGTGTGAATTATGATCATCCGAATATACATCCGCAAATGAGTGCGCATGGTGGAATTCAATTGAATCTGTCTCAACAACAAAAGGATGATTTAGTAGCTTATTTGAGAACCATGACTGATTCGGTATTAATTTCGAACCCGGCATACAGCAATCCATTTAAATAAAAAATCCTTCTTTTATTAGTATCCCAATACTGGTCTAAGCCATCTTTCGATTTCCGAGACATCCATTTTTTTGCGACGAGCATATTCCTCAACTTGGTCTTTTTGTATTTTACCCAGTCCGAAGTATTTTGATTCAGGATGGGCGAAGAACCAACCGCTAACACTAGAAGCGGGCCACATGGCCATACTCTCTGTTAGTTCAATGGAAGTATCGTAATGTTTGTTTAGTAATTCAAACAAGAATTTCTTTTCTGTGTGATCGGGACAAGCGGGATAACCAGGTGCTGGACGAATGCCTTGATAATTCTCACGTATTAATTCTTCCAAACTGAGTTGTTCTTCGGAAGAATATCCCCAAAAATCTTTACGAACCAATTCGTGCAAATATTCAGCATATGCCTCCGCTAAACGATCAGCAAGGGCTTTTGCCATTATGCTGTTGTAATCGTCGTGATTTTGGTCATATTGGGCTACAATTTTATCCAAACCAATTCCCGAGGTTACTGCGAAACCGCCTAAATAATCTACATCATCTGGATTCAGAAAATCGGCTAATGAAAGATTAGGAACACCAGTCGACATTTTACGTTGTTGACGTAAGAAATGGAAGTTACCTAGATGTTGTGTTGCTGCTTCATCGGCATAAACCCCGCAATCATCATGGCAACGGCGCACAGGTAAAACGAAGAAAGTGGCCTTGCATAAAATGGAATTTTCAGATTCCCAGTTTTCAAGCATTTCTATGGCATCGTTAAAGAGCTTTCTAGATTCTACTCCAACAAAAGGATCTTGAAAAATATCTGGGTACTTTCCTTTTAATTCCCAAGTTTGGAAGAAAGGAGTCCAGTCGATATAATTTTTAAGAGTGGAAATACCGATGTTGGTAATTTGCTGAAATCCGATTTGCTTGGGCTTGCGAATCAATCCGTCAAATTTCCATTGATTTGAGTATGCTTCGGGATAGGGAATTAAATCCTTTGCCGCTTGCCTTTTGGCATGATTCTCGGCCAATTCAGTGTATTCATCTTTGAGTTTCGTAGCAAAATCGCCATACGTTTCAGGATTTAGAAGTTGGCCTGCAACAGGTACAGAACGACTGGCATCGGTAACATGAATTACAGGATATTGATAGTTCGGTGCGATTTTTACGGCTGTATGAACGCGAGAAGTAGTGGCTCCCCCGATAAGAAGGGGTTGTTTCATGCCTAATCGTTGCATTTCAGATGCAACGTGAACCATTTCATCAAGAGAAGGAGTAATTAATCCGCTGAGACCTATAATATCGGCACCCCATTCACGGGCACGAGATAAGATTTTATCCGCTGGTACCATAACCCCCATATCTTCAATTTCGTAGTTGTTGCATGCAAGTACTACACCTACAATGTTTTTACCGATATCATGTACGTCGCCTTTAACGGTAGCCAAAAGTATTTTTCCTTGAGTACGGCTTTCAGTAGCTTGTGCTTTTTGAGCTTCGAGGAATGGCTGTAAGTAAGCAACGGATTTTTTCATTACACGGGCACTTTTTACCACTTGAGGCAAGAACATCTTACCTTCCCCAAAAAGATCACCTACGTAGTTCATTCCGGCCATTAGTGGACCTTCTATTACACCCAATGGGTCCTGTAATTTATCTAATGCTTCTTGAGTATCTTGATCGATAAACTCTGTAATTCCTTTAACTAAACTATGCTTTAAGCGGTCTTCAACGGGTAAATTTCGCCATTCTTGGGTTTCAACTTTATCGGCTTTTTTGCTTTTTACTGTTTCCGCGTGATTTATTAAATTCTCTGTTGCATCGGGACGACGATTTAAAAGAACATCCTCTATTTTTTCTAATAAATCTTTGGGGATTTCTTCATACACATCAATCATTCCTGCATTTACGATTCCCATATCCAATCCTGCTTTTATTGCATGATATAAGAATGCAGAGTGCATTGCCTCACGTACGGCATTATTTCCCCTAAAAGAAAAAGAAATATTAGAAATACCGCCAGAAACTTTAGCTCCAGGAAGATTTTGTTTGATCCATCGAGTAGCTTCAATGAAATCTACGGCATAATTATTATGTTCATCGATCCCTGTTCCTACGGTTAGAATATTAGGGTCGAAAATAATGTCTTGGGGATTGAAAAGTACTTGATTAACTAGGATATCGTAACTGCGTTTGCAAACTTCGATTTTGCGTTGGAAGTTATCTGCTTGTCCAACTTCATCAAATGCCATTACAACGACAGCAGCACCGTATCTTTTGACTAATTTGGCTTTTCGAATAAATTCAGCTTCTCCATCTTTCAAAGAGATAGAATTCACAATTCCTTTACCTTGAAGGCATTTTAATCCAGCCTCGAGTACTTCCCATTTGGATGAATCCAGCATGATTGGAACTCGGGCAATATCAGGTTCAGAAGCTATAAGGTTGAGGAATGTAGTCATGGCTTTAACGCCATCGAGCATTCCTTCATCCATGTTAATATCAATGATTTGAGCTCCATTTTCAACTTGCTGACGAGCAACATCAAGGGCTGCATTATAATCACCATTTAGAATAAGCTTGGCAAATGCCTTACTACCAGTTACATTGGTACGTTCACCAATATTCACAAAATTGGTAGTATTGGTTAGAGTGAATGGTTCTAAGCCACTTAATCTTAACAAATTGGGAATGGTGTGGGTTTGCATAATGGAAATTTACCTGGATATTTTAAAGAACTTGAAATTGAGGACTGAAAGTTTGTGATGTATACGATTTAAAATTAGAAAACAGCAATTGCACGAAACCTTCTGTATTCATTACAGTAGTGAGGGCCAGCGTTGAGGATTTACTTCATGCATCATCTGGTAGATGGCTTTAAAGATATCATCTACGGATGGCTTTGAGAAGTAATCACCATCGCTTGAATAAGCAGGTCTGTGAGCTTTGGAAGTCAGCGTTAATGGTGCAGAATCTAAATAGCGGTAACCATTCTGGATTTCCAAAATCTGTTGTAGGATATAAGCACTTGCACCACCGGGAACATCTTCATCTAAAACAACCAATCGATTCGTGTTCTTTACACTTTCTACAATTGAGTGTTTTATATCAAATGGAAGTAAAGTTTGAGCGTCAATGAGTTCCACTCGTATTCCTACTTCTGCTAATTGATCAACTGCCTCTGATGCCAATTTACAATTAGAACCATAGGTAACTAACGTAACATCTTCCCCAAAACGCAATACTTCTGGCACACCTAAAGGAACTGTGAATTCACCGATATTTTTAGGCATTTTTTCCTTGCTACGATAACCGTTAAGACATTCAACAACTAATGCGGGTTCATCACTTCTAAGTAGGGTATTGTACATACCCGCTGCTTGTGTCATATTTCTAGGTACACAAACATACATACCTCTAACCGCATTGATAATCATGCCCATAGGAGAGCCAGAATGCCAAATTCCTTCTAGTCTATGTCCACGTGTACGAACAATAACGGGTGATTTTTGACCGCCTTTGGTGCGATATTGTAATGTTGCTAAATCATCGCTCATGGGTTCTAATGCATACAGTAAGTAATCCAAATACTGAATTTCTGCAATAGGACGTAAGCCTCTCATAGCAGCACCAATACCTTCACCGAGTATACTCCATTCACGAATCCCTTTATCGGTAACACGGAGTTCCCCAAATTTTTCTTGTAAACCAGAAAATCCTTGGTTAACATCACCAATTTTACCAACGTCCTCACCAAAAGCAAAGATGCGCGGGTCTCTCTCCATGTTTGCTTCAAAACAAGCACGAACTACCATATAACCGTCGGTAATTTCGTCGGTATATTCAGCGGGAACAACAGCAGCATTGAGTGCATTTTCAGCACTTTGACTGTGCAAATGCGATGAATATCGGTCGTGGTTATCGTTGAGGAACTTTTGGTAATAATCTAATAAGGGCTGACGTTGAGCTGGAGTGCAACTCAATGTATTTCTTAATGATTTATTGATTGCATTACCTAAATCTCTGCGGATCGGATCTGAAATTTGTAATAAATCATTTTTTATATTGGATAATGCCTCAGGAGCAACTTGCAATGATATGAGCGACTGAAGTACAGAAGCAAATTCTTGAATGTCTGTTTTGATCTCTGAAGTGAAATCAATCCATGCTTGTTTTTGCATGGTTTTAACTTCGTCGAGCGCAGCCTTCTCCATGGCATCTATTTCTGATTCGGTGGAAATTTGATTTTCGATCATCCACTTTCTCATTTGAGTAATGCAATCAAATTCCGCTTCCCAAGTTAGACGCTCTTTTGATTTATAACGTTCATGGCTTCCACTGGTGGAGTGGCCTTGAGGCTGTGTAACTTCAACAACATGAACTAAAACAGGGGTATGTTTGGTGCGACAAACTTCTGCAGCTTGTTTGTAAACATTGCACAATTCTGCGTAATTCCAACCTCTTGCTGTGAAGATTTCCATTCCCACACCTTGTTCATTGGTTTGGAAACCCGACATTATAGCGGAGATGGATTCTTTAGCGGTTTGATATTTAGCAGGTACAGAAATGCCGTAACCATCATCCCAAACGCTCATTAGCATAGGTACTTGCATAACGCAAGCAGCATTCATTACTTCCCAAAATACACCCTCAGAAGTTGAAGCATTGCCGATGGTACCAAAGGCAATTTCATTTCCTTTGTTTGAGAATTGAGTAAGTGCATGCAGATCGGGGTTTTCTTTATATAATTTAGAAGCTAAAGCTAGACCCAGTAGGCGAGGCATTTGACCTGCCGTTGGAGAAATGTCTGCACTAACATTGTATCTGTCTGTTTGACTCAACCAATTTCCCTGATCATCTAGGAAACGAGTAGCATAGTGCCCATTCATGCTTCGTCCACCTGAAGCGGGCTCTTTTTCTACGTTGGTATGAGCATATAGTTGAGCAAAGAATTTTTGAACGTCTGAAAGTCCTTTAGCGAACATAAAAGTTTGATCGCGATAATAACCACTTCTCCAATCACCGTGTTCGAAAACTTTGGCCATGGCGATTTGTGCAACTTCTTTACCATCGCCGAATATTCCAAATTTTGCTTTACCCGTTAATACTTCTTTGCGTCCAATTAAAGAGGCCTGTCGGCTTTGGAATGCAATTTTATAATCGTTTAATACCTGAGCAATGAACTCTTCTTTGGTTAGTTCTTCTGATTTATTTGCCACAACTTGCATTACTGCAAAGATACGTAACTTTGAAAGAATGTTTGGAAGCCTACTTTAAGGAATTATTTCCAATAAAATAAGTTGTTTAAAGTATTGAAAATCAAACAATAAAAACAAAAATAACACCCATTTTGTTGTGTTTAAATCACAGTTTGAATTAAATAAGAGTTAGAAGATATGCCGGATTTTGAGTTAGTGTCACCATTTCAGCCAACAGGAGATCAACCTGAGGCTATTCGTCAATTAGTAGAAGGAATAAATAGCGGACACCCTGTTCAGACTCTATTGGGTGTAACAGGTTCAGGTAAAACGTTTACCATTGCCAATGTTATTCAACAAACACAGAGACCCGTTTTGGTTTTGAGTCACAATAAAACATTGGTTGCACAGTTGTATGGTGAGTTTAAACAGTTTTTTCCAAACAATGCAGTTGAGTATTTTGTAAGTTATTATGATTACTACCAACCTGAAGCATTTATACCAACCACCAATACGTACATTGAAAAAGATCTGAATATCAATGATGAAATTGAAAAATTACGTTTAAAAACAGTGTCTACATTGCTTTCAGGAAGAAGAGATGTAATTGTAGTGGCGAGTGTAAGTTGCATTTATGGTGCTGGTAATCCATCGGATTACGAAAACACCATCATCCGCTTGAATGAAGGGATGCGCATTTCAAGGCAGCAATTGCTTTATCGCTTGGTGGAAAGCTTATATAGCAGAACCACCATGGAATTCAAACGAGGTACATTTCGTGTAAAAGGCGACACTGTAGATGTGCATTTAGCCTATAATGATTTTGCTTATAGAATCTCTTTCTTTGGGGATGAAATTGAGGAAATCTATAGCTTCGAGCCGGAAACAGGTAGAAAGATTGACTCACTAATTGATTGTGCTATATATCCTGCTCAGATTTATGTTTCTCCTCGAGATCGACTTGAAAAAGTGATCCACGAAATTCAGGATGACTTGGTTCTTCAGATGGAATTTTTCATTCAACAGGGAAGGCATTTAGAAGCTAAACGATTAGAAGAACGGGTCAACTTTGACTTAGAAATGATTCGTGAATTAGGATACTGCAATGGTATTGAAAACTATTCTAGATATTTTGATCGCAGAAATCCTGGAGATCGCCCATTTTGTTTGTTGGATTATTTCCCCAAAGATTATTTACTGGTTGTTGATGAAAGTCATGTAACTATGCCTCAAATACGTGCGATGTATGGTGGAGACCGAAGTCGTAAAATTAACTTAGTTGAGTACGGATTTCGCTTGCCTGCTGCATTAGACAATCGACCCTTGCAATTTGAGGAATTCCAAAACATGGTAAACCAAACTATTTATGTGAGTGCCACTCCATCAGATTTTGAGATTCGCGAGTCAGAAGGTGTAGTTGTAGAGCAGTTGATTCGACCAACAGGCTTGTTAGATCCTGTAATTGAAGTGCGGCCTTTGGATACGCAAGTGGATGATTTAATAGGTGAAATCGATGAACGAGTTGCCATGGGTGACCGGGTGTTGGTTACAACTTTAACCAAACGAATGGCCGAAGAGCTAACTAAATATTTGGCAAAATTGGGCATTAAGGTCGGTTACATACACTCGGAAGTAAAAACACTAGACCGGGTGGAGATCCTAAGAAATTTACGTTTAGGAGGAATAGATGTATTGGTGGGTGTGAATTTATTAAGAGAAGGTTTGGATTTACCAGAGGTGAGTTTAGTGGCAATTATGGATGCGGATAAAGAAGGATTCCTGAGATCTGTAACCAGCTTAGTTCAAACCATTGGTCGTGCTGCTCGTAACGATCGAGGAAAGGTAATAATGTATGCAGATAAGATGACTAGAAGTATGCAGATAACCATTGAAGAAACTAATCGAAGAAGAGAGAAACAAACTTCTTATAATTTGGATCATGGTATCACTCCCAAAACGGTTCTCAAGTCTAAATCGGAAATTTTCCAACAAACATCGGTAGTAGATGCAGCACACGTGGAAAATCCGGGACAAGTTTATCAGTTCAATGAAGAGGCAGAGGCGCTATTGGTAGCGGATCCTGTACTTCAATACATGGATAAAACATCCCTCGAAAAAGCAATTCAGAAAACGGAAAAAGACATGCAAAAAGCGGCTAAAAATCTGGAATTCATGGATGCAGCGAGATTGCGAGATGAATTGGAAGTATTGAAGAAGAAGTTGCAGGAAGTATAGTGAGTACAGTATCGGATTGGTTCAGCTTTTTGTGTTTCTTGGGAAAAGAAATCAGTTTAAACCGCGAATCAGTTTGAACCTCAGCAAAACGGGATTAAATCTTTACTCTCGAATGATGATGCTTCGCTGAATTACATCGCTCATGCAGAAAAATCCTGCCAAACCTCGTTTGCTATTGCGATTGAGTGAAACGATATTGGATCGGATATTGACGGGAGGTGTTGAAAATAACCCTCCGTTATTACTTTCATTCAACAGAAGTTGGAACCAATAAAATGTTTCCATTGAAATGGAATGAATCTCAACTCTTACTGTTTCACCATCTCGATAAGGACGAATAAATTGGTTTACACCTTGGAAACGGATTGGATAAATGAACAATCCCCCAGCAGCTGGTCCTCCATTATTACCAACATCCTGTGAAATATTGAGTTCAGATGACTCACCTAAAAACGTATCGTTTCTGAAGGTTTTGATCCAATAGTAGTTGCCATATCCTGGTAAATCATCGGCAAACATTTCCAAATATCTTCCTGGTCCAGCAAATGGAGGTCCGTTGCCTTCTTGCGGAACAGTTCTTAAGCTATCAAATTTAGAAACAGTTGGATTTAGTCTTGAAACACTCACAAAAGTATCACCACCTTGAATAATCAATAATGCGTAATTTCGACCTACAACAAACGTATCACCGGTATTTTTGTTAGGTTTCCATTGATAAATACCATCTTGGGTATGCACAAAAGGAAATACTTTAAAATTGGATGTATCGGCTATAATTACAGTTGCATCCTTTACTGCAGGTTCGGTACCAGGTGTAGCAAAATAAGGGATGCTTTGCGTTAAACGAATGGTTTGAACAGTATCCATATTATTCACAAAAGCATCCACGACTAACTTTACTTGTTTTTGCTCGACATTCACTTCGATTACATCTTCGCAGGATGTAAAGAATCCCCCGAAAATAAATAAGAAAGTAAATATGAATATATTTTTAATGCGTTTCATGGAAGGGTTGATATTGTTTAGTTTAAACTGATTCATTTGATTTGGGATTAATTCCATTTGAAATTGTATGAAACTGCAGGTACGATTGAACCAATTACACTGAATTGAATTGCTTTGTTCATGCCTGTATTTTGGTAATCTGTATCGAAGTAAATAGAGAAAGGATTTCTGCGACTGTAAGCATTATAAACAGAGAAAACCCAATTGCTTTCCCATTTTCCTTTTTTCTTGAGGGTGTAGGTTGCTGCCAAATCTAAACGGTGATAAGCAGGATTCCGTACATTATTTCGGGCGTTGGTTCCAGCATCGGGTGCTGTGTAACCCTGAACGGTATATTGTCCGGTGTAAAAAGTGGTAGGAGTACCAGAGCTCAAAACGAAATTAGCAGCAAAATCCCACTTGTCATTGAAGCGGTATTGAGCTACAACATACAGGTTATGAAGACGATCGAATCTGCTGGCATACCATTCATTATCATTGATTCCGGGGGATTTTCTTTCGCTTCGTGCTAGGGTGTAACTGATCCATCCCGTTAATTTACCAGTACTCTTTTTGATGTACATTTCTAAGCCATAAGCTCTTCCAATACCATTGATTAGCTCACCTTCTAAATATTGGTTCAGTAATAGATTCGCTCCATCAACATAATCAACTTGATTGAGCATGTCTTTATAATAAGTTTCGATTGAACTTTCAAATTCTTGTTTTCCGATTCGGAAATTTCTAAAATACCCGATGGTATATTGGTCTGCAATTTCAGGTTTTATATTATTAGTCGATGGTGTCCACACATCAAACGGAACACTAGCAGCGGTGTTGGAGATCAAATGGAGATTCTGAACCATTCTATTGTAACCTCCTTTAATCGATTCTTTTTTAGTAAGTTGGTATTTAAATCCAATTCGGGGTTCAGGATTGATATAGCTAGCAATTACTTGGTTGTTATCGGCTTGCCAAACGGAATCCACAAATCTTCTTTGCCCTTCGGCAAACGGTTCTCCATAGCTGTATACATTACCCTTACCCAAGTATAAAAATTGACTGATTCGAATTCCGGCTCGAATAGATAATCTTCCGTTGGTATTGTAATCTTCAGTGATATATACTGCATTCTCAAGTGCATATTTATTAGGTAAAGAGAAAGTAACAGCACCTTGAGTAGGATTGGTGGCGGTAGCATCTCCAGGACGCAACGTGTAGTATGTACTGCTTCCTCCAAATCCCCATTCGTTTTTGGAATTTTGATAGTATTTAAAATCCGCTTTTAAGCTGTTGTTGTAAATATAAGATGTCCAATTGAAGGATAGATCGCCTCCTCCGTTTGTAAATTCAAGGTTATAACGATACCGGCTGTAATAATAAGTTACATTGGAGAACCATTTTTTATTGTAAACGTGATTCCAACGAGCAGTAGCAGTGCTATTTCCCCATTTCACCCCAAACGCATTGGCAGCATAGAAGAGGTCATCGCCAATATAAGTTGATAAAAAGAACTTATCTTTCTGAGTGGCATAATTTACTTTGGCTGTTAAATCGTAGAAATAGAATCGTGAATCTTCTAAGCCATTGGATAAAAATGGTTTAGCCAATACATCTATATAACTCCTTCTACCAGATATTAAAAAGCTTGCTTTATTTTTAACTAAAGGACCTTCTAGAGTTAATCGACTGAAAATGGTACCTACACCACCGTTAGCTTGGTAACGTTGGTTGTTACCATCCTTTGTGGTTACATCTAAAACTGAGCTTAATCTACCTCCGTAATTAGCGGGAATTCCACCTTTTACTAATTGTACATCTTTTACCGCGTCGGGATTAAAAATGCTAAAAAAACCGAATAAATGTGCACTATTGAATACAGGCGCATCGTCCATCAAAACCAAGTTTTGATCGATCCCACCTCCTCGAACGTTAAAACCAGAAGCACCTTCGCCGACTGTGGTAACACCAGGTAAAAGTTGTATACTCTTGATTACATCGGCTTCACCTAGAAATGCAGGGATTTTTTTGATTACTTTTCCCGAAATGCTCTGTGTTGAAATATCTATTTTTTTAACATTGTCGTTCTTTTTTGCACGGATATCAACTGCTTCTATGGACTCAGTAGCAGGATCCAGCATAAAATTCATTGTTTGATCCTTTTCCAAATTTAAATCCATGGTTATTTCTTGATAACCATCTGAATTTACTTCTATTATTTGTTTGCCTGTTGACAAGGATAAGGAATAGAAACCATAGCTGTTAGATTTTGCAATTTCCTTCGAATTTTGGGCTTGTACAGTTGCTCCTGCAAGTGTTTCTCCGGAGGACTTATCTTTAATAAATCCACTAATTGTTATTTTTTGAGCTAAAATTTGATTGGTAAAAATCAAAAAGGTGGTGATCAGAACTGCGTGTATACGGTGCATTGGTAGCTGTTGAAGGTGCAAAAGTAGAAGAGTTTAATTACTGAAATGAAAAATGTAGTTGAATGATATAAAATTGTCGGTAAACGATTTTTTTAGGGACTTTTATTCGAAATTAAAAATGGATAAAAAAAAACTCCTGATGAAGAAAGTAATACTATCGAGGATGTTACCGACAGTATTCTCAACATCAGGAGTTTATTTATAGCTCGATTTCTCGAGCAATAGTTATTTTTATTTTCTTTGATCCATAGGAACAAATGCACGTGGAGGTTCTCCAGTGTAAATCTGACGAGGACGAGCGATTGGTTCTTTGTCGCGACGCATTTCTTGCCATTGGCTGATCCAACCTGGTAATCGACCTAATGCAAACAACACAGTAAAGAAGTCAGTTGGGAAACCTAGTGCACGGTAAATGATACCTGAATAGAAATCCACATTAGGGAATAATTTACGATCGATGAAATAAGGATCGTTTAATGCTACTTCCTCTAATTTCTTAGCAATTTCTAAAACGGGATCATTAACACCCAGTTTTTCTAATACTTCATCGGCTGCTTTCTTGATAATTTTAGCACGTGGATCGAAGTTTTTGTAAACTCTGTGACCAAATCCCATCAAGCGGAAAGGATCATTTTTATCTTTAGCCTTATTGATAAACTTGGTTACATCTCCACCGTCTTCTTTAATCAATTCTAGCATTTCAAGTACCTCTTGGTTAGCACCGCCGTGCAATGGTCCCCAAAGAGCATTAATACCTGCTGAAATACTGCTGTATAAGTTTGATTGCGAAGAACCTACTACACGCACTGTGCTCGCAGAACAGTTTTGTTCATGGTCAGCATGTAGAATAAGCAGTTTATTCATAGCGCGAACGATAACTGGATCTGGAGTGTAATCAGGATCAGAAACTTGACCAAAGGTCATGTTCAAATAGTTGGTTACATAATCTAATCGGTTATTTGGATAAACGATAGGATGACCTAAGCGTTTTTTGTAGATCATGGCGCAGATAGTTGGCATTTTAGCCAAAAGGCGTAATACCGTTCTATTGATTGCTTCTTCACCACGATGGGGATTCAATGATTTTGGATAAAACAAACTCAAGGCAGAAATCATGGAGCTTAATTGCCCCATAGGATGACTTCCTGTTGGGAAAGCTTTAAACATTCCTTCTAAACCTTCGTTTACTAGGGTGTGTTCGGTGATTTGTTTTTCGAAATTGGTTAATTGTTGAGCGGTTGGCAATTCACCGTGCAATAAAAGATAAGTTACTTCGATGAAAGAGCAGTGTTCAGCCAAGTCTTCGATAGAATATCCTCTATGACGCAATACACCCAATTCTCCATCCAAAAAAGTGATGGTGCTGGTTGTAGCTCCTGTATTTTTATATCCAGGGTCCAATGTAATATATCCACTTAGACCGCGGAGGTTAGAAATGTCAATGGCTTTTTCGCCCTCAGACCCTTGAATTACTGGTAGTTCGTACTCTTTACCCTCTAAAATGATTTTCGCTGTTTCTGACATGTTGAAGTCTTTAATTCTTCGCTCTATGCAAATATACTTTAAAACAATTTGTGTTTCAAAAGGTTTGAAAAACTTTCAACAAAGGATTCAACAATGAACCACTTATTCATTTGTTTTTGCGGTTTCTAGAAAATAAAGAAATAGCGAAAATAAGGACAGAATTTTAACCTTTTCCAGGAGTATAGTTTTCCAATTCATTAAAACCTTTGGCCGTGAGTTGAAAGGAAGTTTGCAGAATTTCATCTACGTTAATAGTTAAACGTTGGGCATTTTTTGCATCTACTGCCTTAATGTAACGATAGTGAAAAAGCTGACGCACAATATCGATTACTACCGGTTGTGGAAAGGAAATTTCTTCGACCAAATGCTGAACTTTTTCGGCGTGAATCAATCGATTCATCACTTGAATTTCATCGTCGCCAATTTCCAGCATGAGTTTTGATTCAATTAGAGTTGAATTTTTGGGGATGGAATACTATTCTCCAGATTGGAATGCGGTTTCAGGGCGCATTTGAGGGAAGAATAAAACTTCTTGAATGGAAGCTTGATTGGTCAACATCATGGTTAATCGGTCGATTCCAATTCCCAAACCGCTAGTTGGAGGCATTCCGTATTCTAAAGCTCGGATGAAGTCGTGGTCCATAGCCATAGCTTCGTCATCGCCTTTTTCTGCTAATTTCAATTGGTCTTCAAATCGTTCTTTTTGATCGATAGGATCATTTAATTCACTGTAAGCATTAGCAATTTCTTTACCATTAACGAAAAGTTCAAAACGCTCCACCAAGCCAGGTTTGCTTCTGTGCTTTTTAGTTAGCGGGCTCATCTCAATTGGATAATCGGTAATGAATGTTGGTTGAATTAAATGCTTTTCGGCTGTGGCACTAAAGATTTCATCGATTAATTTACCATAACCCATTTTGGTAGTTACTTCACAACCAATGGATTTGGCAAAATCACCCAACTCTTGTTCTGTTTTGCCATCTATGTTGAAGTTACCATATTTAAGAATAGCTTCTGCCATGGTTAAACGTTGGTAGGGTCGAGCGAAACTAATTGTATTTTCACCCACAATAGCGTTGGTTGAACCGTTTACATCTAAGGCACATTTTTCAAGCATTTCCTCAACAAAATCCATCATCCAGAAATAGTCCTTGTAAGCCACATAGATTTCTAAACCGGTAAATTCTGGATTGTGGGTACGATCTATTCCTTCGTTTCTAAAGTTCTTTGCAAATTCATAAACACCGTCAAAACCTCCTACAATCAAACGCTTTAAATACAATTCATTAGCAATTCGCAAATACAATGGCATATCCAAGGCATTATGGTGAGTTTCAAAAGGTCGTGCAGCTGCACCCCCGTGTATAGCTTGAAGAATCGGTGTTTCAACTTCTAAGTAACCCTTGTCGTTAAAGGTATTTCTTAAACTTTGAATAACCCGAGTGCGTTTCAAGAAGATTTCGCGATTCTGCGGATTTACAATCAAATCTACATAACGCATTCGGTAGCGCGCTTCAGGATCGGTAAATGCATCAAATATTACTCCGTCTTTTTCTTTAGGAAGAGGTAACGGGTTCAAACATTTTGCTAATAATTTTATGGACTTTACATGGACACTAATTTCGCCGGTTTGAGTAGTGAAAACATATCCTTCAACACCAATAATATCTCCGATATCAAAAAGTTTTTTAAATACGGTATTGTACAATTCTTTATCCTCAGAAGGACAAATTTCATCTCGATTTACATAGATTTGAATTTTTCCTACAGAGTCTTGCAATACTGCAAACGCTGCTTTTCCCATAATTCTACGGGTCATTAAACGACCTGCTATAACCACCTGCTGAAACTTTTCAGGATGATTCGGATAATCCTGTTTTATTTCTTCTGAATTCGTGTTAACTGGATACAGTTCAGCGGGATAGGGCTCAATACCTAAAGCACGTAATTCGTCGAGAGATTGTCTGCGAAGTAATTGTTGTTCGTTTAAATTGTTTTCCATGGAAATTCCTGCAAATTTAGCCGATTTGTTCAGGAATTTTTGAGATTCTAGACGAATCAATCAATATTTGTTTGATTTTCTACGGAATTTTCAACAGTATGTTTTGATTTTTTCTCAAAAACGATGGAGGGAGAAGGCAAAGAGAAGGATTTTTGAAATAGAATCATAATTGCTACCCCAACGGTAATACACGCATCCGCAAAGTTCCAAATCGGTGCAAAAAACACGAAATGCTCACCTCCCCAAATGGGTAGCCATTCAGGTAGAACACCTTCCCACAAAGGTGCATAGAACATATCTACTACATTACCTTGAAACCAAGAAGCAATGTACCCGTTTATATCAGCAAAATATACTCCGTAAAATACGGAATCAATGATATTGCCGATAGCTCCAGCTAAAACCATAGATAGCGAAATAGTCAGAAGCACGGGTTGATTTTGTTTGATTACTTTGAGTAAATAAAAAATCCCGAAAATAGAAACAAAAATCCGGAAGAAAGTTAGAATAAGTTTCCCAATTTTACCTCCTCCAAACAGCTTCATGCCATAGGCCATGCCTTCGTTTTCGATAAAGTAAATCTTGAACCAATTACCAAAAAGGTCGTACGATTCCCCATAGATAAAATGGGTTTTTACATAAATTTTTATGGCTTGGTCAATGAGCACCAAAGCACCTAAAGTCAAAAATGCAATGTATGCATTCCTTTTTTGTTCACGATTCAAGTTCAATTCTGACTTTTATTGGTTGGTAAAATAGTTTATCGTTTGGTTTTGGCTTCTACCGTTTGAGTGGTATGTGGTACCAACTTCAATCGTTCCTTAGGAATTAATTTGCCAGTTGTTTTACAAATACCGTATGTTTTGTTTTGAATTCGTACGAGAGCCGCCTCTAAACTTTTAATAAATTTAAGTTGGTGAGCAGCAAGTTGGTTTAGATTCTCCTTTTCAGCGGTATCCGCTCCATCATCTAAGGTTAAATAGTTGTTGTTTGTGGAGTCTGTACCGTTTTCATTTCCATCTTTTAATTGGCCTTGTAAGGTTCTAAATTCGCTTTTAGCTGAGTCAAGTTTAGAAAGAATTAATTCTCTGAACTCTTCTAATTCTTCATCCGTGTAACGTGATTTTTCCTTTTCCATGGTTTCTTCTTCGCTGTATTAGTGGGTTTTCTTGATTAAAGTCCTAAATTAAGACGAATATCGAAGGAGTAATATTCGTTTACTTTTTGGATAATTTCAAAAATACGGCTTTTTCGTAAACATCCGTTTCGTGGGATGTTATGCTTTCATCAAACCTAATCTCGTCGGCCAATACTTCGTTGCAAATATAATCGTTAAAAGTTTTTATTGCATTCTTGATTGAATCTTCTGCATTTAAATCGATTGAAATTCTATCAGTTACTTCAAATTCCAGTTCTTTTCTGAGGTTTTGAACTCGGTTAACAAACTCTCTCGCAATACCTTCCATCAATAAGTCGTCCGTGATGGTAAGATCCAGGGCCACGGTGGTATCCGCGTCACTAGCTACCGTCCATCCGGGCATATCTTTAGTTGTTAACTCTACGTCTTCAAGCAATAATTCAAATTCGGCTCCATTAACCAAAACCGCGATCGATTTATTGGATTCAATATTTCGAATTTGTTCTTGAGTGAAAGCGGAGACTACTTCAGACAATGCCTTCATATTTTGTCCCAATTTTTTACCAAGTGTTTTAAAATTGGGTTTGATATTTTTAACTAATAATTGATTGTCGGCTGATAAATACTCAATTTCTTTGATATTAACTTCACTCTTGATAATATTCTCTACATGCACCAATTCATTTTGCATTTCTTCTGATAATACCGGAATAATGATTTTCTGAAGCGGTTGACGAACTTTCAATCGTTCTTTTTTCCTCAAAGATAAAACCAAAGAACAAACGCGTTGAGCTCGTTCCATTTGACGTTCTAATAGCCCATCAATTTGATCTTGTTGTACCTGAGGCCAGTCTGCTAGGTGAACAGATTTTACTAAAGTTGAAGTTGCAATTTTTGGTGCGTTGATTGCTCGATATAACCAATCAGAGAAAAAGGGAGCAACAGGCGACATTAATTTAGAAATCTCATTTAAGCAAGTGTACAAAGTATCGTAAGCAGCTTGCTTTTCGGTATTTAGTTCACCTTTCCAAAATCTACGACGCGATAAACGAACAAACCAATTGCTTAATTGCTCGCCTACAAACTCCTCAATTGCTCTTGAAGCACGAGTTGGGTCGTATTCATCAAATGATTCGGTTACATCTTGAATCAATGTATTTAGCTTACTCAAAATCCAAAGATCCAATTCGGTTCTTTCAGAAAGTGGAATTTCATGAACTTCACTGTAAACGTATTGATCAATATTTGCGTAAATCGCAAAGAATGAATAGGTATTATAAAGCGTACCTAAGAACTTACGTTGGCTTTCAGCAACACCTTCTAAATCGAACTTTAAATTATCCCAAGGTTGAGAGTTGGTTGCCATATACCAACGAACAGCATCGGCACCATATTTGTTAACAGTTGTAAACGGATCAATAGCATTGCCTAGACGTTTACTCATTTTATTGCCAAATTTATCCAGAACTAAACCATTCGCTATTACATTTTTGAACGCAACTTGGTCAAATAACATTACACCCAAAGCGTGTAATGTAAAGAACCAACCGCGAGTTTGGTCTACTCCTTCCGCAATAAAATCTGCAGGGAAGTTTTTCTCAAAAATATCTTGATTTTCAAAAGGCCAATGCCATTGAGCATAAGGCATAGCACCACTGTCGAACCATACATCAATCAAATCAGATTCGCGTTTCATCGGCTTACCGGTTGCGCTTACCAACGTAATCTCGTCGACGTAAGGTCTATGTAAATCATTGGTTAAATGCGTTGCATCTTGTTTTAAACCTAGAACTTCATTGGCTTTTAAAATTTCCGCAGATAATTGTTCAATACTGCCAATACATATTTCTTCCGTGCCGTCATCGGTTCTCCAAATCGGCAAAGGAGTTCCCCAATATCTTGAACGACTTAAGTTCCAATCAACAAGGTTTTCCAGCCAATTTCCGAATCGTCCTTCTCCAGTGCTTTTTGGTTTCCAATTGATGGTTTTATTTAGTTCAACTAAGCGATCCTTTACAGCGGTGGTTTTAATGAACCAGCTTTCTAAAGGATAGTACAATATGGGTTTGTCGGTTCTCCAACAATGCGGATAAGTATGTTCATATTTTTCAACTTTAAACGCCTTGTTTTCCGTTTTTAACTTGATAGAAATACGTTCATCTACACTTAAATATTTGTCTCTACCTTGTTTTTTGGTTTCTTCTGCTTTTTCCTCTTCGGTTAAATAGGATTCTTTTACATATTCACCAGCAAAGTCCTTAACGGATTCAACAAATTTGCCTTTTTTGTCAACTAAAGTTAATGAACCGATTCCATTGGCTTTGGCAGTTCTGAAGTCATCCGCACCAAAACTTGGAGCAATATGCACAATACCTGTACCATCTTCCGTACTTACAAAGTCCCCAATAATTACTCGAAATGCATCACCATCTTCAGGTTGAGCATATGGCAACAATTGATGATATTTTAATCCTTCAAGTTCAGAACCTTTTTGAGTTTTTACGACTTTCCAGGGGATGTTTTTATCGCCTGGTTTATAATTTTCGAAGTCACCATTTTCAGCATCCGCACTGAAGTATTTTGATTTCAATGCAGCGGCCATGATCACTTTAACCGGAGAACCAGTGTAAGGATTAAATGTTTCGATGGTTTCATAGTCGATTTTAGCACCCACCGCAAGTGCCGTATTTGATGGCAAAGTCCAAGGTGTTGTTGTCCAAGCTAAGAAATATTCATCGGGTTGATCAACGCGTTGGAATTGGGCAACGATAGTGGTATCTTTAACATTCTGGTATGTACCGGGTTGATTTAATTCATGAGAACTTAAACCCGTACCAGCAGCAGGAGAATATGGCTGAATGGTATATCCTTTGTATAAGAATCCTTTATCGTATAACTTCTTTAATAAGGCCCAAAGGGTTTCTACATACGTATTCTCATAGGTTATATATGGATTTTCTAGATCTACCCAAAAGCCGATTCTTTGAGTTAATTCATCCCATTTATCTTTGAAAAGAAGTACATCTGTTCGACATTCCTTATTATAGTCGGCTACAGAAATTTTTTCACCAATATCCTCTTTTCGAATTCCTAAACGTTTTTCTACTTGAAGTTCAATGGGTAAACCATGAGTATCCCAGCCCGCTTTACGTTCAACTCGAAACCCTTGTAATGTTTTGTAGCGACAAAAGATATCTTTCATAGCTCTAGCCATTACGTGATGGATACCGGGCATTCCATTGGCAGAAGGTGGTCCTTCAAAGAAGGTAAACGACTGTGAAGCTGGTCGTTGATTTACACTTTCTTGGAAAATATTATGCTCTTCCCAAAATTTGAGGATTTCATTTTCTATTTCTGGCCAATTCAGTTGTGAACGTGTAGAATACATGGATTTCGAGTGATTTACGAATAAAACTGCAAAAATACGGTATTTATATCAAATGATTAAAGTGATTAGACTGCCCGATATTGAAAAACGATGTAAGGAATTGGAAGAACATAAAGTGGAAGTATTTAGTGGATTTGAATTCGAGTATTTAGGGTAAAAATCGGGAACTTGAAGAGTAAAATAGAAGAAGCCCCGACTTGTCGGGGCTTCTTCTATTTTTTTAATAAATCTGAATTTGGGTATATTAATACCGAAATTCTATATTATGATTTGGAGCAAAAATAGCTCCAGGTAATGATGTTTTAATTCAATTAACGAACAACCAATTTCGCAGATCCAACACCATTTTCAAATGTCATAGAAATCATGTAAATACCGGCAGGTAATTCCAATTGGTATTCGTTATGGTTTCCATTAACCACTAATTTCTGAACCACTTGTCCGTTCAAGTTCAAAATAGTAGCCTGTGTTAAGTTGTTGTTTTCCCAGTTATTATGAAGAACTAAACGACCTTCAGTTGGGTTAGGAGCTACAGTTACGTTTGTAGCTAAGTTAATGTTATCGATACCTACTTTATCAACTAGTCCTAAAGTTACAGCGATACGAGGAGCGAAATAGCGTTGCAAAGAATCAATAAACAGATAAGCTCTGCTCTTGCTCATCAATGGATTAGTTGCTTTACCACCTGCAAGAATTGCATCTACATTATAATATTGCTTAGGCAACATTTTGATGGCTGCAGTATCCCACCATTCGTAAGGACCCGAAGCATTTTGCATACCAGCAATCGGATACAAACCATCGATACCATCATTTAAAACATTAATGGCACGAGTGTAGTCGTCCATTACTTTACCTTTGAACGGAGCTGTATTTCCAAAAGCGTCACAACGTTTCATAACATCGTATCCACCAGAAACCTCAACTACTTGTAATGTGGTACCTGGTACATTAACCATTCCAGTAGTGTATGGTGCAAATGGGTCGTAAACTGAATGTGACCACAACATAGGAAGTTCACCTTTTTCCATCCAAGAAGTATCTCCCAAAGCACCACCAATAGCAAAAACCATTTGTGCATTTGAAGTTCTGCCTGGAGTATTTACATTGTTAAAACCTGGTAATCCACCATAACCCATGCGATCGCCCCAAACTGCGTCATTAACATATGCGGTTCCGTCGTTAGGATTTCTGAATTTGTTGATTTTGATTTCTTCTTGACGATCTAAACTTGCAAATGCAGAAGTGATGTAAGAACCTGTTCCTTGTCCACCAGCACAGATTTTAGTAGTATCAATACCGAATGTATTTCCAAAACTAGCTGCGTTTTCTTTGAACCAACGAATACAACCGCTCAAATCTTGAACACCTTTGTATGCGGCATTGATGATAGTACCTCTTCTTACGGTTTCATCTAATGAACGAGGATCCCAACCTTGGCGGTAAGCCATAGAAGCAACTACGTATCCTTTTTTAGCAAATTCCATACACATAGCCACAGTAGCGCTATCGTCTTTTGCACCGGTTGGGGTGTTGTTAATATAACGAGGAAGGAAACTTCCCGTGTGTAAATAAATTATTAATGGGCGATTTGAAGAGCCATCTTTGGGTTCATATACATCCATTTTTAGTGTTTCCAGCATAAACTGGGGTCCAGGTTTAGTGGTGTCAATGTCACCATACAAAACGGTATAGTTCTGACCGTAAGTAACGTTTTTAGTAACAGAGATCTTACTCGCATCCACTACGTTGTCAACGAAACGGATGTTTTGTGCTTTAATTGAGGTGAAACCCAAAATCAAAGCAGACGCAAAAAGTAGTTTTTTCATCATATTTAGTTATTTCTATTTGGTTCAAAAGTAAATATTTATTTCAATGTTCATACATTATTACATTTTAAAACTAAGTAATTCAGGAATTTAAAATGATTCAATTTAACTCAAATAGGAAGCTGCAATACAACATTCTACCGATGTAAGGACCACCATATACTTGCATTACTGGATTGTTTAAAATGTTGGAACCGCCAGTTTTAATTTGCATGTGGTATTTGGGGATTTCCTTCGCCACCATCAAATCAACCAGACCATAGGATTGAATTTCACCCGTAAATTGAGGTGATCCTTCAAATAGAAACCCTTGAACCCATTTGTAATTAATACTGAAGGCCAATTGATCTATTTTCCATAACTTGATTTTACTACCACTCAGGCTCACATTGAATTTGTTTTTTGGTGTGTTGAAAGCAGGAATAATGGGATCTTCTTTATCCGTTTTGTTTAGTTGATTGAAACTGTAATTGAATCCAGCCGTGTAATTATCCCCAAAGAAGTAATTCAGACCAATTGAGGTTCCCATGGTAGTTACAGTGGTTTCAGCATTGGTTGCAACTCGGTAAGCTTGTCCCCCAATGATTCGGTTAAACTGTGTGCTGATAAGAGGATCATATCCAATCTTATATCCGATAAAGTCCTCATACATGCTGAAATACGCACTGATATCTAAATTGAGCTTATTTCTTAATAAGAAGGATTTGTATCCGATTTCGATGCTTTTTACCTTTTCGGGCACAACAGGCTTTACATCAAAATATTTTAACATAGATAAACTAGGTGATGCCTGCAAGAAATAATCATTTAATGACTCCAGAGTTACCAAATTTTTATACCCGTTTAAATTTCCCAATAGAATGGCACGTCCAACATTATAAAACAAATATTGATCAGCGAGTGTAGGATTTCTAACCCCTGAACTTAAAGACATTCGATAGTACGTAATCTTGTTGGGTGTGTAAACCAAGGAAGCAGCAGGTGAATACACCATAGGAAAATTCTGATTTTTGTCCGCACGGAATGTTGCGTTTAGCTTTAACTTGTTTCTCATGAACTTTCGTTCGTAACCTAGGTAGGCACCAAATTCAAAGTTTCGAATTGTTCGTCCGTTGGTATCTGAAAAAATAGTACCTGCTGAATTGGGTGTGTACAATCGTCCGCTTCCGCCAATGGTAAAGAAATTCAATTTTTTCAGGGTAAAACGTTGTTCTGCTTGAATGTTATACAAAGCACTTTTATCATAGAAACCGCTACCACCTTCTCCGAAACTCTTTTTTGATGTTATGGCGTTTTTCAATGAATCAAAACGCTCTGTTCCTTCCGCAAAACGCTGATAAGTGGGATCTAAATGAGGCAAACCTTTGAAATTTTTTGCTTGATTAGCTTTATCACGAGTTTCTTGATGCCATTGGAGGATTTTATCTTGGTTTTTAGACAAAACTTCATTCACCATTTTTCTGAATAGTGCAGTATCGTCGGCAGGGAAAAATTGAGGATAACCAGGCAATGCTTTAACTTTTCCTGCAATTTTGCTCAACCAATAATTCTGGTAATCCCCGCCCCAATATTCATCTTTTTTAGTGGCTTCTTGCATGAGAAGTGCAGTAAATACAGCGTCGTACGTATTTCCAGCGTCTTCATAGGTGTTGTAAACTCGTATGAATCCTTTGTTGTGTTTGAATTCTAGACGATTTTGGAAGAATTTTATATCGTTTAAGCTATACCGATTATCGCCTTGGTATACCGTGGTTCCCATTCCGAAATTAGACTGAAAAATGAACTCTTTTTGTTTATCGTTAAATGGTTTAAACGCCACAGTTGCAGAACTTTTAAGATTATAGGTATTGTAATCCACTAGGTCTTTTTCCCAATAACCATTTCTGAAATACCTTCCTAAGCCTGGTGTTTGGTACATGCCCGAAATAGAAGTTTGATCAAATTCACCTGGACGTAATACTTCATCCCCATAGCGATTAACAGCATCATAACCACCCGGATTGTTTTTATTTGCCTTGGATTCAAAAACTGGATCACTGTTGGTTGCTTCCCAATCGTAGGCTTTCATGTAATAAAAGTTCCCTTTGAATGCAATTAAATCTCTCTTTTTCTTGTCTTTCCAAACTTTTGCATACCGCAATGAGTTTTCCATTAATTGACGTTCACCTACTTTGAATTTATAGCTAAATCCAGGTGTTTTCCAGGGATCTTTGGTAGTTAGTGCTATGACTCCATTGAATGCACCTGGACCATAATAGGCAGAACTTGCACCTACTACAATTTCTTGAGCTGCAATGTCTAATTCAGAAGCTCCTAAAAAGTTCCCCAAAGAGAAATTAAGTCCGGGACTTTGATTATCAACACCATCAATAACTTGAAGGGTTCTTACCGGTGAAGTGGAGTTAAATCCTCGGGTATTTACAATCCTAAAACCCAGAGAAGCAGCGGTAATATCTACGCCTTTTAAATGCCCCAAGGCTTCATAGAAATCCGAAGCGGGGGTTTCTTTTATCGATTGTGCCGACATGCTTTCAACCGTTAACGGTGATTCTTTAAGCTTTTCTTTGAGTCGGTTTTGCTTGATATTTACCTCTTGAATTCGATCTATTTCAGGAGTATCTGATGTGATAATTTTATTGTTATTTGTTTGATTACCCGTGGTTTGCCCCAATGAATCAGCGGAAAACAATCCCCCGAAGAAAAACACAAGTAGAAAAAGTTTAGGTAATGATTTAACCATACGAATTTTAAAAATAGCGG
>CAYPYX010000004.1:52537-91976 GCA_964415065.1 uncultured Rhizobium sp. | reverse complement strand
GCCATTCATACGGATTTTACGCCGTATTCACTAGCATGGTGTCTTTTTGACACTTTTTCTTTGCAATTTGTGTGTGAAAACCCTCCTTTTCAAATAAATTTGCCAAATCAATTGGATTCAATCCATGCGGAATACCACTTTTTTGGTTCAGAAGAATATCCGAGAATGTGGCTTATTCAAAATCAAGGCAGCGAAACACGCCTCGTTAATAGTAAGCCTTTGCCCGATTATTTTCTGTTATTTGAAGAAGAGGACGTAATATTGCATTTTGATCAATGGTTGGAAACACTCAATCGAATTCCCAGAATTCAACTCGCGTATGTTTTCCCCAAAGACAAAACAAAAAAATTCCACTGGGTGAACGAATTGCACCATTTAAGATTTCAAAAACAGGACGATGTACAAAGAGAATTTCAACAAGACCAAGATCGTAGCAACGATCGGACCGGCAACTAGCTCAGAAGAGAACTTAGAAAAAATCATCCTTACTGGTGTTGACGTTTGTCGTCTGAATTTTTCGCATGGTGAACATTCCGTGCACCAAGAAGTGGCAGAACGTATTCGCAAAATCAATAAAAAACTAGGCTCTCATGTTGCTATCCTTCAAGATTTACAAGGTCCAAAACTGAGAATTGGGAAAGTTGATGGTGAAATCCAACTTGTTGATGGAAATCCTATCATTATCACAACCCAAGAATGTATTTCTACCCCTGAGAAACTTTTTGTTTCTTATAAAAAACTTCCAATTGAAGCCAAAGTAGGAGAACGAATTCTACTCAATGACGGTAAATTGGAATTGGTTATTGAAGGTCATATTGATGAATTTAATTTACAAGGACGCGTAGTGAACGGAGGTCCTTTGACCTCCAACAAAGGTTTTAACCTTCCTAATACTCAAATTTCTGCACCTTGTTTAACTGAAAAAGACTTAAGAGATCTAGAATTTGGTTTATCTCTAGATGTAGACTGGGTAGCTTTAAGTTTTGTACGACGCGCGGAAGATGTAATTGAACTTAAAAATATCATTGCTCAAAGAGGTTCACGTGCAAAAGTGATTGCAAAAATCGAAAAACCGGAAGCCGTTGAAAACATTGACAGTATTATCAAGGTAACCGACGCTATCATGGTAGCACGCGGCGATTTAGGTGTAGAAGTTCCCCTTCACAAAGTTCCATTGATCCAAAAAACCATCGTAGAAAAATGCATTCAACATGCAAAACCGGTAATTATTGCCACACAGATGATGGAAAGTATGATCTTCGATTCTATGCCAACTCGTGCAGAAATCACCGACGTGGCTAATGCAGTATTCGAAGGTGCTGATGCTGTAATGTTATCTGCTGAAACTTCAGTTGGTAAATATCCTGTGCGTGTAGTTGAAGTGATGCGGGATATCATTTCTGATATTGAAAAAGATCGAAGAGCTTATTATAAAGGTACTCGTCCAGATAGCTCCTCTCCTTCTTTTGCAAGCGATGAAGTATGTTTTACCGCCGTTAGAATGAGTGACCATCTAAAAGCAAAAGCCATTATTGCCATGACGAAAAGTGGATATACTGGTTTTAAAGTAGCAAGTTATCGTCCCGAAGCAGGCATATTTATCTTCACCGACAACGATAAGATGTTAAACACATTAAATTTGGTTTGGGGAGTACGTGGATTTCATTACGATAAATTCGTTAGTACAGATCAAACTTTTGATGATGTGGTAGATATTTTGCGCGAGCACAATTTTGTTCATCCCGGTGATTATGTGATCAACTGCGCGAGCATGCCACTAAAGAAAAAGCAACGTACCAATACCATCAAAATTTCTTTAGTGGAATAAATAGTTCCTGAGTAATCAAATTACTTTTAATTGAACTTAAAAGGGTAATCAACTGAACTTTAACGGGTAATCAAATTCAGGGCTACTCAATTAATTCAATTGCAGATTTTAAATTGAAATCATGGGTAAATAGCATTTAAGTCAGCTTTACCTAAATGATGTTTGCCGAAATTTTGCGGCGAGGATTTAAGGTTTTTTTGCTTTAAATACGGGTACCGTGCTGCAAGGTTCACCAAACATCACACTGGAAGCCACTGAAACCAATTTGGAGGTTAATGTTAGATAGGCATCTGCCCCAATAGGTAAATCACCGCATCCTTTCACCACTATTTTTTCATCTCTGTAATCTTCAATAGGGAATTCATTCAATACTTCTTCCCACAAAACTGTTTCTAGTGTTTGTAAATTTCCAAATACTATTTTTTTCGCTATACCTGATAATTTCGACGCGATTAACATGTAAGCCCAAGTCGGTATGATGGCATCCACTGAACAAGATACAGCCACGAATTTGTCTTGATATTGTTGCCAATCGTGTTCTTTAATAAACTGTCGGAAATCCTTTTCTTTGAGCACCATGCCCATAAAAAGCTGATCTTTAATATCTAACAAAACACGCTCACCCTGGGGATAATAGTGTTCCAAATTGATGGTTATTAATCCACTGTTAGCTACTTTATTCACAAATTCGGTTTCCATGTTACAAAATTATACAACTTTTTTTGGTTTTGGTTTCGGGGGATTATCATAAAATATCAATTATATTTGAATGTTCTTACCATCTACCGAATGGCATCTCATAAAAAACTTACTCTATTCATTGTTGCAACCTTGAACATTCTTACCTGTTATGGGCAAGATATATTCGATAATGTGCAACAACATAAAACCATTCAACGATTCTATCAACACTATGCGTCATTGTACGCAAAGGACTTGTTTACAACTGTTTATCCAGCGCAATCGCACATGACATTCGGCAGTTCTCAAATGATGGCCCCTTCGGCATTTTCATTGGAATTCAGAGGTGGAATGATTACACGATATCCGTCAGCAATTAGAGATAACTCTTACGATGAATTAGATACCTTCAAGAATATTCAATCCTTTGTTTCCATCAATGGAACTCCCTCTAAACTTAAATTTAGGCAATACAACGAAGGATTTGTTCCAAAAGAAGATATCTATTTCACTTTGTTAGACGAAAATCAATTACCCTTAAATTCAACGAAAAATGGACCTGATAGTATTCGTTGGAAGTTACCCTCGTTTAATCAATTGGGATTAAATGAAAATATTGCTCCTCGTTTTACAGCAAGTTTAAAGTGGGCTCCTGGATATGCGTTTGAAGCCGGTGGTACGTACTTATTATACAATTCAAAAAATGATAACGAAACTGGATTTGCTACTACCAATCGCAATCGTTTTTATAGTATTTATGTTGCACACGACTTCTTGTATTGGTGGCAAAAATATCACTATCAGGGATGGCATGTTACTGGATACTATCAAATCTCCAACTGGAACCAAAGTATTAACCTAACACAAGCTGTTAAATACTATCAAGATTATACTTTAAGACAGAATCAAAATACCCGTTACAGCTTCACTAACTCTTTGTCGCGAATCGATTTGTATAATCGAACACTTACTTATGGCTTAAAGCTGGGTAAGAGTTTTCACAATGCTGAGGCATTTGTTGATATAAACTATCTGTTTAACACAGGTGGCTTGAGTGATGATGGATTTGTAGTGGCTTACATCGATGAAAAACCTTTTGATGAAAATAATGGTTTGAAAATTCGTCGCTACAGAAACTGGATTCGTTCCGATTATGTTTCCACTCGTTTGTGGACATTAGGAGCAGGTGGTGTTATTGGGCAGAAAAATATTCGTTTTGGAGTTCAATATAATATGCTATCTAATGGTACGCATCAAGGTAGTATGGTGGTGAAATATGTATTCTTGGACAATAACTTTCACCCGTGGCAAAAGCATAAAAACGATGTAGAATATTTCGACCCCAATAAGAAAATCATTCAACGAAAAACGGTAATTATTGAACGGGACGAGCCAGAAAATTGATATTCATCACCCAAATCTCTAACTCAATAAATGCGAGATTTCAATCATAATAAACTGATTTAAAAATCGACTAAATTGATTGAAACTCTTTTGTCTGATACCCTTACATTTTGAAATAAGGGTTAACAATTTATGGGCAACAGTACGTTAAGCCAACGAAATACGCTTCAAATGTTGTTTTACTCAATACAAAACAATCTTCCATTGCGATAAACTTCTTTAACTATTAAATACAAATACCAATAACTAGAATATCCTATGGATTACCGAATAGAATTTTGTGAGTAGAAATAATTTTAATTTTCGGATTTAAAGGATTTTCTCCAAATGCAAGGTTTTCTTACCAGGATTAGTTACAGGGGCAATTTTAAGAAGTGTAGCAGATTTATAGGTGAATCTCCAAGGATTATCAAAAAACGCAAATTCGGGTAATCCTTGAATACTTAGGTTCAATCGTGAATAATCGGAATTACTGCCCCAAGTACCCATATGTTTTGTGCCCTTCGCTAGAATTTCTAATGGACCATTATAATAAGTATCCTTTCTTAAATAAATGATCATATCTTGATAGTCTGCAGTTAGATTATTTCCAGCAGAATCTACTGCTAAAACTATTCTTATTGGTTGATTCAAAACCGTAGCTTCAAAGATTTTTTCCATATATGCTCTAGCAGCAGAGTCGTTGCGTGTTGTGTCGGTATTGGTGGTGTCTTTGTTATTTGCTGGGGGATCTTTTTTACACGAAGTACTACCCAAATTCAACATTATTAACAAAACGACCAAACCTGCGCTTATTCCGATGGATTTCATAAATTATTTATTAGTTGTGAGATAGAATTGGATGATTCCTTTATTCAAATATAACAAAACCTAATTAAAGATTGTATATGAACTAAGGATTGTTGAAATTTGTATCATGAAGGCACCCAAATTATGGCTTATTTTGTTTCTTATGATTGGATTGCAACAGAATGTTTTCTCCAAAATGATTAATTATACCATTACTATTTCAGATCCAAGCAGCCACTTTGCAGAAGTTGAGATGGCTTTCACAGCAGATAAAACATCTGTTTCATACATAGCCATACCTGTTTGGACACCAGGCAGCTATATGGTTCGTGAATTTTCGAAAAATATTCAAGAATTTCAAGTCCTTGAATCCTCGGGAAAAAGTGTTTCCGTTACGAAAATCAATAAAAATCAGTGGAACTTTGAATCAAAAAAAGGCATAACCTATCGAGTTCAATATCGAATTTATTGTTATGAATTCAGTGTACGTACATCATTCATTAATGACCAACAGGCATTATTAAATCTAACTTCTGTTCTACCCTATTTCAATTACGATAAAATGACAAATTGGGGAAGTGTGAAAGTGGTGTTCCCAGAGGAAAATTATTCTAGAAAAATTATTTCTTCTCTTCCACTTTTAGAGATTAAAGAATATGCAATACGTGTTTATGATTCAAAACCCAATGTACCTATACCACTTTTTGAAAATCCATCCCCCACTAAAAAAATAGAATCTAATTCAACCGAAGATCCTTATCCTTCTAACAAATTAATCGAGGCGAACTTCGAGTTTTCTTCCTTCGACGAACTGTACGATTCACCAATTCAAATTGGAGACTTTGAAGTTTTTGAATTTGATGTAAAAGGTGTACCCCATCGAGTTGCCATGGTCGGAATACACAATGCCAATTTGGAGCGACTCCGAGTTGACATGGAGCGTGTTTGCAATACGATGGCGGATATTATTGGTGAATTCCCGAAAGAAAATAGATTATACCCTTCTCAAATGAATGCTGACGCAACTAAAAATAATCGGGTTCAACCCTATGTGTTCATCGTTCAAAATGTAGAATCTGGTGGCGGAGGAATTGAACATTTAAACAGTACTGTGGTAATGAATCAACGTTTTGCTTATCAAAATGAAGGTAGTTATGAGAACTTTTTAGGTTTAATTGCTCATGAATATTTTCATTTATGGAATGTAAAGCGCATTCGTCCTTCCGAATTAGGCCCATTTAATTACAACGAAGAGAATTACACTCATTCACTATGGATTGCAGAAGGTATTACTTCTTATTACGATGAATTAGGAATGATGAGGGCTGGATTTAAAAGTCGCACGGAATTTTTAAACGGTTTAGCTTCCAATATTTCAAATCACGAAAATCGGCCCGGTGCGCGCATTGCTACGTTGCATGAAATGAGTTTTGATGCTTGGATCAAAGAATATCGACCGAATGAAAACTCTAAAAACAGCACTTACTCTTACTATTCAAAAGGTTTGATTATCGCCGCTTTATTGGATGCAAAAATCTGCAAAGCTACTAACGGAGAAAAATCACTCGATGATGTGTTCAAAGTATTATGGAACGATTTCTATAAAGACAAAAATTCAACTGTAATAGGTAAAGGGTATACCGACGAAGATTTCAGGAAAATTTGTGAAAAAGTTGCTGGAATTGACTTCAAATCGGATTTCGACTTGTGGTTGAACAGCACTAAAACTCCAGATTATGTAGGAATTTTTAATGAACTAGGTCTTCAAGCTCAAGAAAAAACAACTGAAAAACAAGACTGGGGATTAACCACCGCAAAAACTGATGGTGCGGTAATAGTGAAATATGTGCACTCTAAAGGTTTTGCTCAAAAATTGGGCATCAATGTAAACGACGAAGTGATTGGATTAAATGGAATACGTGTAAATCAATCTATTGAAAGTACTTGGCAATCCATTCAAAATCCCAAAGAAATAAAAGTAATTGTGAATAGATCCGGTTTGCTTTTTGAACTATCTGGTATGTTTACACCTTTAAACGAATATCAAATCAAGTTGAATCAAACTGCGGAAATGAATAAAGCAGAGTTTTGGAAAACAAAAGGAGCTCTACAAACCTGGCTAAAGACCATCTAATCTCAAATTAATAGAAAAGACTCAACATGGAAAAACAACAAAGAAACAAACTCATTGTAGGATTATCGTTTATAATCGTGGTATTGTCGTTAGCTACATGGGCATATGTAACCATTTTGCTTCCTAATCGTGAATATCGTAAAAAAACAGGACATAAATATTCGCAAAAATTGCAATACAAAACCAAATACAATCCCGATTTTGTCGATTCCGTTATGGAATCTAAGAAAAAATCTAAATAAAATTTGAGCTGGGAATGCCAAAATTAAAATTTTCTGAAGATAATTCAAGTAAATTGGCAGAATTCAGATGGTCACCCCATTTAACTTAAAAAAAACGATTACGTGAATTACTTTCAAATAAAAAAGCTCGTTTCAAAAATGAAACGAGCTTTTTTATGGTCAATTAGCAATTCAAAATTGCTTATAATTTATCGAAAAAGAATGCCTCAAGACTCGAACCATTCGTGGATTAATCCACTTACAAATTCGTGATCATCGAGTTTTGCTTCTAATTGATTATCAACTATGTAATTTAAAAAACGATCGTTTTTCTCACCAGCATTCAATGCATCTAGATAATTATCATTGGAGAAAGTAACACGTTCATACTGTGTTCGGTACCTACCTGGGAAAGCATCAACCAACTTCTTTTCAATTCCTTTTTTGTGCAAGAATTCCGGCAATCCAACTAAATCGCGCATCTCAACAAAATTCTGAACCGCTAAAGTAGCAATAGAATCGGCATTGGGTTTGCGTAATTTCTGATATTCATTCAAAATCTTATCCCAGTCACCTTCAAATTTTTCAATACACTCATCCAATACCACACAATCTTCAAAAGAGCAATTCATCCCTTGTCCGTAAAATGGAACCACTGCATGCGCAGCATCTCCCATTAATGCTGAACGATTAAATACCCAAGGATAAGTTCTAACTGTAGCCAAATGTCCAATTGGATTCTTTTTGAAATCTTCCAATAAATTAGGCATTAATGGAATAGAGTCATTAAAGTAGGTTTTAAAGAAATCCATGATTTCTTCATCCGTATTTAATTTTGAAAAGCTAACATCACCTTCATATGGCAAGAACAATGTACAGGTAAAATTACCGCCGGGATTGGGTAATGCAATCATCATGAAACTACTTCTTGGCCAAATATGAAGTGCTTTTTCCTCCATTTGAAATGTTCCATTTTGTCCGGGAACAATTTCCAGCTCTTTGTATCCATGAGATTCATAGGTTTGGGAGTAACTATATCTTGGATGGCGAATCATAGCATCGCGTACAGCAGAAAATGCACCATCTGTTGCAAGAACTACATCCCCAGAAACATCAATAAAACTTCCATTCGGAGTTTCAAAAGTAGCCGTACTTGAATCCAAATCCATCTTGGTACAACGATGATCAAAGTACATATGAATATTGGGATATTGGTCGGCCAATTGCAGTAATCGCACGTTCAATTCTCCTCGTGAAACACTGTAAATGGCTTGATCTTCCCTACCATAAGGCTGATAATTCAAATCACCCGCCGTTGAATGCATAATTCTACCTTTCATGGGGATGGAAATTTCTAGAATTTCCTCCGTCAAACCTACTTTGTTTAGGGCATTAATTCCACGAGTAGAAAGGGCTAAATTTATCGATCGACCTCCTTCGTATTTGCCTTTTCGCATATCAGGTCGGCGCTCATATAAATGAACTTCATGACCACGTTTTGCCAAGTAAATAGACATTAGACTACCCGCCAAACCACCTCCAACAAGTATAATTTTTTCTCCCATTCTACAAATTTAATGATTCAAAACGATGTATTGATTACAAATTGTCGCATATTTGTCTAAAATTAAAATCGAGAAAACACACAATACGTTATGCGCTTTTACAGACCTCCAAAAATCCTATCTTGGATGAGTTCTTCATTAGTTTGGAGGGGAAACTTTGAACAAAAAGAAATACATTTAACTTTCGATGATGGCCCACATCCTTCGGTAACTCCACGGGTTCTTGAAATTTTACAAAGACACCAGGTTAAAGCTGTATTCTTTTGTGTGGGAGAAAACATCCGAAAGTATCCAGAAGTGGCAAAAATGATTCTGTATGAAGGCCATAAGATCGGAAACCATACATTTAATCATTTGAAAGGCTGGAGTACTTCTGATGATCTTTATTTTCAAAATATCGATGTTTGCGATGAAGAAATACAGCAAATCATCCAAGAATTCAACAAAGAACAACGGGTTTTAAATCCTCAATCTGAAAACATAATGCCAAGTTCGTTATTTCGTCCACCCTACGGCAGAATAACACCTGCGCAGATTCGGCATTTGACATCGAGTTATATTCCCCCGAAAAAAATAATCATGTGGGATCTGTTAACCTTTGATTACGATCGAAAATTGAATTGGAAAAATGCTCTGTATTACATCATTAAAAAATCTCGTAATGGAAGTATAGTGGTATTTCATGATTCGAAAAAAGCTGAAATGCAATTATTTCATATGTTAGAAACTTACATTGTAACAATGAAGCAAAAAGGATTTTCTTTTACCAATTCAATCGGTTGATTCAACAGATTTAGCATTGTAGTAACTATTTTTTTTGCACCTTTGCGGTTATGCTGGATTTGGTGATTTTCAACGGAGAGTTTTGGATGGGGATTGGGATTTGTAGTGTGCTCTTCTACATAATTATCCAGTTAGTTCAATGTTATTTTTTATTTCAATATAAGTCTCATCTGGAGCCTGCACCGTTTAACTGGCCTTTTATCAGCATTTGGGTTGCGGCTAGAAATGAGGAAGCCAACCTAGAAGCTTGCTTGAACTCGCTGATACATTTGGATTATCCCAAAAATAAAATTCAAATTTTAATCGGAAATGATCAAAGCACCGACCAAACACCTGATATAATTGATCGATTTTGCAACCAATATTCTTACATCAAGCGCATAGATATTGTGGATGACGACTCTGGGCTGAAAGCCAAAGCCCGCGTAATGGCACAAATGGATCGCTATGCTCATGGAGAATTTTTTTTGATTACGGATGCGGATGTTTGTGTCAATCCAAATTGGGCGAAAACCATGTTATTAACATTAAATCCGAGAACTGGAGTTAGTTCGGGCACTACTATGGTAAAAAGTTCAGGTTGGGATGGATGGCTACAAGAAATCGATTGGGCTTATTTCATGGGATTACTTAACACCATTTCGTATTCAGGTATACCTGCCACTGCCGTGGGCAACAATATGATTGTACGAAAATCTGCATATTGGGAAACCGGAGGATATGCAAGTATTCGTTTTTCCATTACCGAAGATTATAAATTATATTCAGAAATATGCTCTAAAGGATGGATGTGGAATAATGTTATGCATCCAGGAGTTTTGGCATATTCGGAAAAAACCACGGGTTGGTTGAATTTATTGCATCAAAGAAAGCGCTGGCTCTCAGGCGGCAAAGAACTTCCTTTTTATTGGTGGATCCTATTTGCTATTTATGGCACATTCTATTTTTGGATTCCGCTTTTGTTAGTTCTGTCATATTTTATCCCCTCTTTTTTCCTTATTGTTGTAACTCTTTGGGGATGCAAATTCGGATTACAATGTCTGCAAATTCTGCTTATTTACAGTAAAATCAAACAAAAAAGTCCGTCTGTATTTAAATTACTCATCTACGAGTTTTATTTATTTGCCATTACATTGGGCACTGGAATTTTCTTCCTTTTACCTTTCAAAACCAATTGGAAAGGAAGATTATACAAAGTATAATTTTTCTTGAATTATCTACTCCCTACGTTCCGATTTAAAAGGAAAAACCTCCCTATTTAGAATAATATCAAATAATTTTTGAAATCTATTTGTAATTAGTCTAAATAAAATTATTTTTGCATCCGAATTCATATCCTATGAGACAAAAAAGCCAAGTAGACGAAGTTAAAGGAGCAAATAATTTCAAAAGGAACCTAAATATTCATCATCAAAAAGCGAAAATAAAAAAACTAGTATTCAGTGCTTTAACGGTATTTGTATTGAATTATTCTGTGGTTTCAGCCAAGGCTGATTATACTTCAACATCATTTATTCGCGGTTTAAAATCCAATATTGAATCAACAATTGAACCGTTGGATACTACTCCTTCGCAAAAAGTAAACAAAATCAATAAGTCAAGTAATTCTACGATTGAAGCACCTAAGTCTGCGTCTGCGAAAAATCAAATACCTGGCTTTGATGACACCATCAGACACATCGAATATTTAAGTGAAATTTCATTGGTGGGTGCTCGTGGCAAAAACGATATTCTAAATTTACCAGAAGTTGTTGGTACCAAAATTAACGCAGGAAAAAAGAACTCCGTTATTATACTAGAAAATTTAAATACGGTCGTTGTTAACAATTCTATGCGTCAAATCATGGCTAAAGTACCGGGAATTCATATCTGGGAAAGCGATGGTTCCGGAATTCAAATAGGAATTGCGCATAGAGGATTATCTCCGAATCGTTCTTGGGAATTCAATATACGACAAAATGGTGCTGATATTTCCGCAGACCCATACGGTTATCCAGAAGCTTATTATAATCCTCCAATGCAGGCAATTCAGCGCATTCAAGTAATTAAAGGTGCTGGTGCTTTGCAATATGGTCCACAGTTTGGCGGATTAATAAATTACATAATGCGCGATGGAAAAAATGAAACCAAACCATTTTCATTGCATACTTCTCAAACCGTTGGAAGTTTCGGTTTATACAATAACTTTTTGGCTATAAGTGGTCGCAAAAATAAATTTTATTACTATGCGTTTTATGATAACAGACGTGCCGATGGTTTCAGACAAAATAGCCAGTATGAAACTAAAACATACTATGGTTCATTCGGTTATCTGATTAACGATAGAATGGAAATCAGTGCGAATGTTACTCAATTCGATATGCTAAGTCAACAACCTGGTGGATTGTTAGACCAACAAATCTCTACCGATCCCACTCAGAGTTTTAGAAGTAGAAACTGGTTCAATACACCTTGGTTAACAGGGAATATAAAATTCAATTGGGAAATTAACAAAAGCAGTCGTTTGCAAATTCAATCATTCGGCATGAAAGCTACCCGCAGCAGTGTTGGATTCTTGAAAGCAATAAATATTGCAGATACCATCAATAAAAGTACCGGTAACTATGATAATCGAATTGTTGATATTGATCGCTACGACAATTTTGGAACAGAAGTTAGTTATATCAACAACTTTAAATTAGGAAATCAAAAGCACACCTTCACTGCAGGAGCAAGATACTTCAAAAGTATTACTAACCGAGACAAGAATGGTAAAGGAAGTAACGGTATAAATTCTGATTTTTCGGTTATCGGTAAATTTCCACAACGTCTCACATTTGAAACTGATAATATTTCGGCCTATGTTGAACAAATTGTTCGATTAAATAGAAATCTGATCTTAATTCCAGGTGTTCGTTGGGAAAATATACATTCCACTGCGAATGGAATATTAAACACCAACAATCAAGGTATTGAAACACCATTAACACCTCAATTACAAACCCGAAATGTAGTAATTGGAGGTATTGGTGCGGAGTATCATCTAAAAAATCAATCTGAACTGTACTTTAACTTAAACCAAGCTTACCGTCCCATATTGTTCTCCGATATGCTCGCTACTCCAGGAAGTTTTGTTGTATCTCCTGATTTGAAAGATGCTTCTGGTATCAATTCGGATTTAGGATTCCGTGGTCATATTAGCAAAAGAATCAAGTTAGATGCTAGTGTGTTTTACATGCAATATAATAACCGTATCGGAAGTTTAACTGAATTTGATTCAACCGGAAAAGCATATACACTGAGAACGAATGTTGGTTCCAGTACTGCTTATGGATTTGAAGGACTAGTACAAGCAGAACTGGTAAAGAACAAGCGTTTTGATCTACCTGTTTTTGTATCCTATTCATATAATGTGGCACAGTATGGTGATTATTTTTATTCTACCAAAAACAGTTTAGGAGAAACTGTGAAACAAAATATACGAGGCAATTTTGTTGAAAATGCCCCTATGCATATTTTGAGAACAGGTGCTGAAGGCAATATATACAGTAAAAGAAACAGGCAGACATTGCTTTCTTTGGGAGTTCAGTACTCATTTGTATCTTCGGTTTATACGGATGCTCAAAATACAGTTGCAACAACCGCAAATGCTCAAAACGGTTTAATACCAAGTTATGGAATTTGGGATGTTACTTCTAAAGTAAGAATTTTGAATAACGTTAACTTGAAAATTGCAGTGAATAATCTAACAAACACGTATTACTTTACTCGCAGAGCAGGTGGTTATCCAGGTCCTGGTGCAATGCCTGCCGATGGCAGAAGTATTTTGATGTCGTTAGAAATCAAGATGTAATTCCAATTACATACCCCACTTTTGTAGTAAGTGGTTTTTCCACTCTCCTGCTTCCGTTTGTATAGTTGCATTCAAATCGGCTAACATGCTATATATCCCAAAATAGGTTCGATTTATATAAAGTGCGTGTTTGCTTCCTCTGGGTTGTGTTGGTTTTTTAACTTCAGGAAGTTTATAAATTTCCTCCCCCGTTGCATATATTTCATCCAAAAACTCTTGGGTAAAATGGAATTCTTTGTGATTAAACGGACGACTTAAAAGTTCCGTCATTTTTATAAATGCTGAGGTTAACTCATCTTTAACTTCTTGACTATCTTGAGGGAAAATGATTTCAATATCGGTTAACAAGCGATTTATCAATTCTGGATTCTTCTGAACCTCAGGTATCAGCAATGGAAAATATTGATAGTAAAAGTCAGTAGGAACTTCTTTGATACATCCAAAATCGATTACACCCACAGATGATTCATCATTAAACAAGAAATTCCCAGGGTGAGGATCGGCGTGAATGGCCTTCATTTCGTGCAATTGGAACTCATAAAAATCCCACAATGACTGAGCAATTTTATTCTTGACCTCTTGACTGGGATTCTTATCCAAAAATTCTTTTAAATGATCTCCCTCCAAGTAATCCATGACCAATACTTTGTTAGAACTCCATTCTGAATAGTATTGGGGAAAATGAACGCCTTGAATATGTGAACATGCCTTTGCAATTTCTTGACCTCTCTTTAATTCCAATTCATAACGAGTTTCTTCCATGAGCTTCTCTTCCACCTCTTCAAAGTACTTTTTCATTTCCTTTTCAGATAATCCAAACATGGCATTGGCTACAGGTTTTACCAATTTTAGGTCACTTTGAATAGAATCAGAAACCCCAGGATACTGAATTTTAACAGCCAATTTTTTACCTTCCTTAGTAGCTAAGTGAACTTGCCCAATACTAGCTGCAGCCAAGCTCTTCGTATCAAATGTATCGAACAATTCAGTTGGGTATTTGCCGGTTGCATTTTTAAATGCTTTCATCACCAAAGGTCCTGACATGGGTGGTGCAGAATACTGCGACATTGCAAATTTTTGGGTATACGCTCTTGGCAATAGATTTTTATCCATGCTTAGCATTTGTGCAACTTTTAGAGCACTTCCTTTCAAGTTACTGAGGGAATCGTAAATGTCTTCGGCATTGGATAAATGAAGTTCTTCCTTGTCTTCTTTTCCTGTAATACTCTTTTTAGCATAATATTTCAAATAGTTTGTACCGATTTTTGCACCGGTTCCTACCAATTTTGCTGCTCTTCCAAGTTTTGAGCTTACAATACTCTCTTGAACCTCTGGTTGTTTCATTTTCTCTTTTTTTATTGTTTTTGTTTACACGATGCGTTATTAGAACCACCGCGTACGCTAATTTTCTCCAAAATTCTATATACAAAATTCAAATTAGCCTTACTGGGTAATTCCTGATTATGAGAATTTCTTGAGCATTATCCTATTCCCCTAGTTCATGATGTGGTTTCGTGAAATGGTGATTCAGTATTTTTCGGGGGATGGAAATTCTGTGTTTACTTTCGAATTTCACCCAAAAGAAATTTCCCTAAGTCCAACACTTTGTTTAATACAGTTGGATCCATTAAATCGAAGGATAGGGTAAATACTTTTTCGATCAGAGCATCCGTTTTTTCAAATTGGCTGCTTTTGTCATTTAGCCAGAAGTTGAAAATGAATACGAAGTTGGAATATAATGTAATTGAAACCGCTTTATCTCCCATTTTATCCATCATTGGCATTCCCAATTTAGGAAGCGCTGTTTCTAAGTTCAAGGATTCAAAATAATCCATCACCGATTTTCTGAATACATCCATGTTTTTCAGCTTTTCCAATGGATTGTGTTGATTCTTGTATTTTAAAAGAAGGTAGCTTCGATAGGACTTTGCATTTTCAAAAAATCCATACATTACCGAAAGTACTTTTTCTTGTTCCGAAGAATTTGCATAAAATTCCTGATGACTTAATGAGTGAAGCGCATCTTCCCAAATTTTTTTAGGAATATGAGATTCTATTTGATCAATATCCGAAAAATGTTCATAAAAATCAGATTCGTGAATCTTTAGACTTTTACAAAGATGTGCAACTGATTTGGGATTCTCCCCGTTTTCATTCACGTGATCAATAAATCCTTCAATAATTTTGTCGGAAAGCAATTGTTCTGATTTTTTTACCATTTTGACTAGATTTGGAGTTCTAATAATTTAACATTTATTGCGGTGAAATGTTTAGGTATTTAGAGATTCTGATGTTAATTTGTAACTAATTAAATGAATACTTTACAAAACGATTACAACACCCAGCGTTCTGCCCTGAATATTTCAGAATATGGACGTTTGGTACAAGACTATGTTAGTCATATAAACTCCATTGCCGATAGAGAACAACGAACACTTTGGGTGCATAATTTGGTTAATATTATGGCCATTTTAAATCCCGAAATCAAACAGCAATCCAACTATCAAGAAATATTGTGGGGACATATTCATCAAATTTCTGATTTCACTTTAGACGTGGATTCTCCGTATCCACTTCCCCAGAAAGAAGATCACAACAAAAAACCAGAGCCCATCCCCTATCATACCAGTACCATTCGATTCCGATTCTATGGACGAAATTTACAGAACATGATTGAAAAAGCCACACAGATGGAAGATGGTGAGCTCAAACAAGAGTTGGTAAATCTAATTGCTTCATTCATGTATAATAGTTGTAAACTATGGAATAATGAAAATTTAAGCAATGAAGTAATTGCCGAACACCTGAATACTCTATCTAAAGGCAAATTGGCTCTTGCAGGTTCAGAAATAACCGTTACAGCCGATGCTAGTGTCTTTACACCACGTAGACACAATAACCATCAAAATAAAAATAATTTCCGAAAGAACAACAACAAAAAGAATCACAACAACAACAACAATCGTAACAAAAATAAAAGACGTTTCTAATTATGGCATATTTCGAAATTGAAGGCGGACACTCTTTGAAAGGAGATATCGTACCTCAGGGTGCAAAAAATGAAGCATTACAAGTAATTTGTGCGGTTTTATTAACTCCTGAAGAAGTAATCATTGAGAACATCCCCGAAATTAGAGATGTACTAAAATTGATTGAACTGCTAAAAAACCTCGGAGTCAAGGTTAACCGTATTGAAAAGGGAAAATTTTCATTTCAGGCAGATGCAGTGGATATTGACTTTTTAGACAGTCCTGAATTCAAAGCACAAGGCGCTGCACTTAGAGGTTCAATTATGATTGTTGGTCCCCTGCTTGCTCGATTTGGCAAAGGTTATATCCCCAGTCCCGGGGGTGATAAAATCGGAAGACGCAGACTTGATACGCATTTCGAAGGATTTATAAAATTGGGTGCTGAATTTGAATTTCTTCCTGAGCAGAGTTTTTACAAAGTCCATTCTCAACATTTAAAGGGGACGTATATGCATTTGGATGAGGCTTCGGTTACAGGTACAGCAAACATATTAATGGCAGCGGTACTAGCCGATGGAGAGACCACCATTTACAATGCTGCATGTGAACCCTATTTACAACAGTTATGCGAAATGTTGCAAAAAATGGGAGCTCATATTGAAGGTTCTGGTTCCAATAAATTAACTATTCAAGGCGTTTCATCCCTAAAGGGTTGTAACCATCGTTGTTTGCCTGATATGATTGAAATTGGCAGTTTTATCGGGATGGCGGCTATCACTCAAAGTGAAATTACCCTAAAAAACTGTCGTGTTGATCAGTTAGGTATTATTCCCAGAACTTTTGAACGCTTGGGAATTAAATTGGAAATTCAAGGTGATGACATTTTTATTCCAAAACAAGATCATTACGAAATTGATAGCTTCATTGATGGGTCTATTTTGACCATTTCTGATCAAATTTGGCCAGGATTTACTCCAGATTTAATTTCGATAGCGCTAGTTACTGCTACACAAGCTCGAGGAACTGTTCTGATTCATCAAAAAATGTTCGAAAGTCGCTTGTTTTTCGTAGATAATTTGATCGACATGGGTGCTCAGATTATACTTTGTGATCCCCATCGTGCAACTGTAATAGGATTGGATCGACGAACTCAATTAAAAGGAATAACCATGTCTTCCCCTGACATACGAGCAGGTGTTGCATTATTAATTGCGGCAATGAGTGCAAAGGGAAAGAGTATTATCAAGAACATTGAACAAATTGATCGTGGATACGAACGAATTGAAGATCGCTTGAATCCATTAGGAGCTCGAATTACTCGCGTTGAGTAATTGCACCTTCTATATTAATTTATCCAAGTAATAATTCTAGAATAGGAGTTCGAATTACTCGCGTTGAGTAATTACATTTTCTACATTAATTTATCCAAGTCATAATTCTAGAATAGGAGCTCGAATTACTCGCGTTGAGTAATTTTTATTTCTAGTTAGCGTATAAGTGTGCTGATTCCAAAATAAACGTTCATTCCAGAATACTTGGTTGCAGAAAAAGAATACAAGAAATTATCGGTGCCAAAATAAATCGGTCCAGCCCTAAAATAAGCACCCAGTCCGAATTGACTGTAGTTGTTGTAAACCGAAATCGGCATTGAAAACTCAAACCAATTGTGCTCCACTCGAGGAACAATCACTGCGGCACTATTAAAATGTAAATTTGCGATATCATTGATATTGATTGCTTGCTGCAAATGAGCCGCAACATTAAAATAGGGCATAATCTGATAATCTACTTGCAGTTGTAATGTAGTAGGTAATTCAATTTGAGTTTTTTCTGAAATATCTCGTAGAGCACCTTTTGTTCTTAGGTAATCTACAGTGTAGTCGAACACTGCTTCTGCGCCTTCTGCAGAAGCAGTTAAAAATTCAGGTGAGTTTAAAGCCATTTTTACGGGAGTTGTACCATCTAAAATAAATCCCTTGCTCTGATTGCGGTAGGTCATTTTACCTAAATCCAAAACAGATGCGGCAATTTTTAATTTATAATCTTTGTGATTTCCTTTTCGTTCTTCCGTGCTCATATTCTCACCCAATTCCAAAACAAATCCCAAATCAAACCCTAAACCTAAACCATTAATATTTAGCAAATTGGGCATACTTCCAGCAACTACACCCTGAAAAATCTGGCGTAATAAATTGTTATCCGTATACGAGAATTTCATCATACCGCCTGTGAGTTCTAAGGTGTCAATACCAATGGTTCTGAATGTGGCCCCAGAATTTTGTATATTGAAGCTTCCAGTTGCCAAAATTCCTTTAATGGAAGTTCCTACACCCAAGCGCATTTTAGAACTTTCTATCAGTTTAATTCCAAATATTCCCGAAACTTCTTGATAGGAATTGGCGGTAATATTTAATTGAGGAGAACTAATGGCAATCACCGAAGGCGGAGTAGTTGAATCCATAAACTGTTTCGCCCAATCCACAACTGATGTACTTAAATTATCTATTCTCAAACTAGATCTGGTGCGCGAAGCAGTTCCCCAAATTATTCTACCATATGTATTTACATACGATGGGCCTCTGTATTCCGTTCCAATATTTAAACGAATATTATTTACGTTGGGATCTTCTTTGATCCAATTTTTATCCCATTTTATTCGACCGTTATCATCTCTATATTGGTCATCTACATCGTTATTCACCAATGCCCAAAATGAAAATGGTGTTTCTAATGCCACATAATTATTATCGATATTAATTCCCAGTCCCCCAATATTAGCCGACCTTTGATGATTCATATTGGTTACCAATGCTGGATTACTGTAAATTGCATTGACTCCTGCATAATTTGAATTCTGCAATCCAAAGAACGTTTGTGATTGAACAGCTGAAAACAAATTAAGTAAACTGAACAAAGCAACAAATTGAATTCTATTTAACGGTGTAATTTTCATGGGCTAATGCAAATTTAGTAAATACTCGATTAATGATCTGTTTTGTTTTTATAAACAAAAAAAGAGGGACGTTCGTCCCTCTTTTTTTATTTCGATTATAACTTGAATATTATTGTACGATGAATTTTGCAGTTTCAGTACCGATTGCACTTTGCAATGAAACAGTGTAGATACCCGCTTTCAAATCGCTTACTTCAATGTTCATCTGATTTTTACCAGCAACGAACTGAGAAGCTTCGATGTTTTTAACTACACGACCATTGATGTCCATAACAACAGCAGATACTGCGCTTGGATTGTTCAAATGGAACATAGCTTTAACTGTATTTTGACCCGCTGAAGGATTTGGGAATACGCGAGTATTTTGGATACCATTTACTAATTTTTCGTTAGATAAGTTTTCAGTGGTAATATCAATCCAGCAGTTGAAGAATGTAGTAGTAGTGTAAGCAGTTGTAGGCAAGTATGACTTCCAACCGTTTAGAGTTTGTCCGTAAGCCAAAAAGTTAGGTGTCCAGAAAGTGTTGTTGATTTTGTTCAAAGTCAAAATATCTTGAGCTTGAGCATCCCAGTAGTTTGCACGGATACCGAAAGCATTATACTTACGTTTCCAAGAAGGATCAGCCCAGTTAATCAATGTATCACCCAATTTTGGCTTTAACATAGGTTTGAACATCAAAGTGAATGCTGTTACGTTTGCAGGAATATCATTAGTTCCAGTTGCAGCAACTGAGCTTTTTGACTTCACACCAGGTAAAACACCCGATACACGAGAGAACAATGTACCAGCTTCCCAGTCTACTGAATCTTTAAACGTTTTATCCAATAGGATGGTATCTGTTTTAATAGCAGCTGTGTTAAACATGGTACGTGCTTTGAACGCGTCCACATTAGGAGCAGCATTACGATTTGTACCGTTACGTGTAAACGCACGGAAAGACAAACCTGTAAAGTCAAAATATTGTACAAATACAGTATCGATTACTTCTACCATATTTCCTCCAATCATTGCAGAATCAGAGTTTCTAACGTAGAATTGCTGCCAACGAATGGTATCGATAGTGTAGTTATTCCAACGACTCAAAACAGTGTTACCAGAAGATAAAAATGCAGAATCTTTGGGGTCAAATGAAGTACCGATAACATGAATATCATTGTTATTCAATGTAGTAGTTCCATCGTCGTTTTTGTATACTACGTAAGCATTGGAATCTTCTGAAATCCAACGAATGTAGGATTTAGCATCACCCAACATCCATTCCTCACCGTATGCAGAAACGAAGTTGTATTGTTCAGACAATGAAGTTGCACGCTTGCTCATCATGCTCTTCACCTTAACTGCATCTTCCGCTCTTAATTGAACTTTTTGATCTTGAGGGAAAATTTTTGTAGTCAATGTTTGTGCATTTGCTAATGTTGCACTCACAGCAACTACCCCTAATAAAAGTAGTTTTTTCATTATAATTTATGTTTTAAATCTTGATTAGTTTTACAAATATAAACAATTCTAACTAAAATTTAGATTGGTTACGGGCGTGTAATTAGTGAATTATGTCTAAATACTTACAGAAAACACATCCCTCGAAACCTTTAAAAAATTAAATATCCCCCAAAACTGGACGAATAATAATTTCCTCCATAACCGTTTGTTCATTGATATCAAATGCATTGCTAATTACCAAGGCCACATCCTCGGGTCTCATGAAACGAGATTCAGGCAAATCGACACCAGCCCAAGAATCCGTTAGAGTTGCACCTGGTAAAACGGCGCTAACAGCGATCTGATGGGGAATTCCCTCTAGTCTCAGTGATTTAGAAAAGCCCAACAAAGCGAATTTAGATACCGAATAACCGCCACCTGCAGCATAAGCTGTAATACTTGCAATGGAGCACATATTAAATACGTGGGCTCTCGGAGTTATTTTCAACAGATCCCAAAGACCTTTCGTAATGTGATACGCTGAAAAGAAATTCAAATCCATTTGAAGTTTCATTTGATTAGAATCTTCCTCCATCAGAGTGCCTGGCAAAAAAACACCAGCATTGTTGACCAATACCGTTAAATTATTATGTAAGTTACGATAAAAGTCTACCAAAGATTGGCATCCCCATTCGGTAGAAAGATCTGCAACATGAATATCAATTTTTATCTCGGGATGAGTTGCTTGAATCAGCTGCTGAGTTTCTCGTAGTTGCGCAATGTTTCTAGAACAAAGAACTAAATTAAATCCTTTGTTCGCTAATTCTAATGCTACATACTTTCCGATTCCTCTGCTCGCGCCAGTAACTAATGCAATCCGATTAGTCGTCATCTTCATCTGTATCAGGATCATCTGCACGAGATGAAGATTTCTCATCGTCATCATCGTCAGATTCTACCTCGGGCTCTTCTTCACCTACTCCTTTAGAAAGAGGACGAATCATTTCATCCAAATCCTCATCCGACAGTACCTCTTTGGCTCTTGTGCTTAACTTCACCAAGTAAATTTTGTCTTCGGTTTCTAGTCTCACTGAAGTAACGATTTCTCCTTTGGAATTGGGATAACGAATTGTATGTCCCACAATACCATTAGGATACGTTTCATTAAAAAGCTCATTCAACTCAGGAGTGAGCTTTGCATAATCGATTACAACTTTCGGTTTGTCCATGCGTCTATTCGGTGGTAAAATTACTTCAACAAAACATTACACTTGTTCCAGTTTATTCACATTTTAACAACGTTATTTTTATTGTATGTAAAATTAAACAAACTAAGCAATTTCCCAAATTTTAACCATTCATGCTCACCAAAAACTCCAAATTATCTTGGGTATTGTTCATGTATTTCAGGAATGTATTCATGGCTTCCTCGGGATTCATATCGGCCAAATGGTTTCTCAAAACCCACATTCGTTGCAAAGTTGTTTTATCTACCAACAGATCTTCTCTTCGAGTACTGGAGGATAGAATATCAATTGATGGGAAAATTCGTTTGTTTGCCAAACGTCTATCCAATTGCAATTCCATATTACCTGTACCCTTGAATTCTTCGAAAATAACCTCATCCATTTTAGAACCCGTATCAGTTAAAGCCGTTGCAATGATAGTTAGTGATCCTCCATTTTCAATATTTCTTGCAGCTCCAAAGAATCTTTTTGGTTTGTGCAATGCATTTGCATCCACACCACCCGATAATATTTTTCCAGAAGCGGGCTGTACCGTATTGAATGCACGTGCCAAACGGGTAATAGAATCCAATAATATCACCACATCGTGACCACATTCTACCAAACGTTTTGCTTTTTCCAAAACAATATTGGTTAATTTAACATGCTTTTCTGCAGGTTCATCAAATGTACTTGCCACTACTTCTGCACGCACATTTCTGGCCATATCTGTTACTTCTTCCGGACGTTCATCAATCAATAAAATGATCATGTAAACTTCAGGATGATTTTTAGCGATAGCGTTAGCTATTCCTTGAAGTAACCACGTTTTACCTGTCTTGGGTTGAGCAACAATCAATCCTCGTTGACCTTTACCAATAGGCGAGATCAAATCGATAATACGATTAGAAAAATGCTTGGGATTATCGCATAGATTCAATTTTTCATTGGGAAACAACGGAGTTAGGTGCTCAAACGCAACACGATCTCTTACTTCTTCTGGAGTTTTTCCGTTTACCGATTCAATTTTCACCAAACAGAAGTACTTTTCGTTGTCTTTAGGTGGACGAATCGTACCTTTAATCGTATCACCGGTTTTCAGTCCATTTTGTTTGATCATAAAACCGGGTACATATACATCATCGGGCGAAGCCATGTAATGATAATCCGGTGAACGTAAAAATCCATAACCATCAGGAACCGTTTCTAAAACCCCTTGAGTGGTAACCACACCTTCCATTTCCATTAAAACCGCCATCAATTCGCGTTTGCGTTTCTCTTCTTCGGTTTCAGCGGGTTTCTCAGGTTTGTTATGCTTTGGATCTCTTTTATGATCGCGTGGATGTCTGTTCTCACCAGATTTGATTTCTGATTCAGTAGCACCCTCGCTTGATGTTTCTGAAGAACTACCGTTATTTGTTTCAACGGAATTCTCATTTAATTCAACAGAACTAGATTCGTTATTGGAATTTCGGTCGTTGGATTTAAAATCTTTTTTTCCTTTTCTACGGTTATTTCTTGGGTCATTTCGCTGTTCATTGCGTTGACCATTCTCGTTAACCACTTCTTTCGATTCTGCGTTTTCAACAGTATTGGCAACAATCGAATTATTTGTATTCGTTTGGATTTCGGGGGATGTGTTTTCGGCACGTAATTCAGCTGAAGCTTCGCGAACCACATTGCTGGTTCGTTGTTGAATTCGAGATGCCAAATCATCAAATTTAGAATCATTCGAATTTTTACGATCTGCCGCCTTTTCCTTTACTGGAACCGACATTCTTTTTCTTTTTTGTTTTCCATCTGAACCTTCGCTAGGCTCTCTGGTGGTTTCAACCACTGGATTTTGCGAGCTTTCAGCAACTAAATCAGGTTGAATCTGAGTTTCAGCTTGCGCTGTTTGATCCACTCTTGAAGGATTAGCATCAGAATTTTCTGAGTTTGCCACATCATTCATTGCGGAAACAAGTTCATTTTTTTTCATTTTTTCTGCTCCGGAAATTTCCAAAGCAGCTGCCAGAGTGCGAAGTTCTGCAACACTCATTTTAGCAAAATCAGGCGATTTTGTCATATATCACAAATTCAATAATAAGTATTGGGTAATTCAATTAAAGTAGATAAACGTTTTGGGGATTCATTGAATTTCGAACGAAATCCATGATAAAAACAGTGCAATTATACACCTAAAATCAAGAATACCAAAATAAATCAGTCGTATTGTTCAAAAAAATACTGTCGACGATTGAAACCCAACTCTTTTAATCGATCACGTGTTTCAATGCACATGTCTTTCCAGCCACAAACATATATACGAGCATCTTCTAATCCTTTTAGTTCTCGCTCATAATGCGGATGAACATATCCTGTTTTGCATAAAGGAACTTCTTCCCTGCTTAATACGGGAATAAATCGAAATAATGGGTTATGTTCTTGTAGTGTGTTCCAATGTTCCCAATACAATACATCTTCCCTCCAGCGATTTCCAAAAACCAATACCGTGTCGCATCCTTGCAATAATGAATCTTGAATCATGCTTCTAAACGGTGCTATTCCCGTTCCGGTGCAAACAAAAACATGCTTAATCGGTGTATCTATCCCCCGAAAAACAAAACTACCCTGAGGTTCAGAGACCATCAGCTCCTGTCCCACCTCCAATGAAAATAACCACGGGGTGAATTTTCCCGACTCATTCAACACAATACACAATTCTAATTCTGAAACTGTGTTGGTTACCGAAGCAATAGAATACGACCTACTTTGATTCTCTAATTCAAACGAATCATTAAATATCATTACAAATTGTCCGCTCAAAAACGTAATAGGTTGATCGTCTTTTCTCTTCAAAAAAAAACGTTTTACACGAGGTGATTCCGAAATAATTTGAGTGAGGATATGAGGAAATGCGTTTTGCATGCTTCTACTTGCGTATGGGTGACTCAACAAAATTAACAAAATGTCCTATTTTCGCAGTCATGAGTTTCCAATTTTATTTACTTACTGCTCTCGGCGGAGCGTTAGGAAGTATCGTGCGCGGGGTAATGGGTAAATTTATCCCATTTCAAACCGGACAATTCGCGTATGCTACCTTTTCTGTGAATATGTTGGGATGTTTTTTGATCGGTTTTCTATGGATGAAAATCGACTCTGATGCAATAAAAGCATTAGCAATTACTGGTTTTTTAGGTGGATTAACCACATTTTCTGGTTTAGGATTGGAATTGATGCGTTACTTCAACGAAAAACAAATAACATTGGGCGTTTTATATGGTTTGATATCACTTATTTTGGGTATATTCCTCGTATGGTTAGGTCAAAAATCCGCTCAAATTGTATGAGAAGTAGATTGCTAGTATTGTTTTATTTAATGGTTTTTTCACTGGGGAGTTTACGTGCTAACCGAATCCTCATCCCCATGGACGAAACTCAAAAAAATCATTTGAAATCCTACGGTATTGCTTTTTGGTTGCTCGATAAACAAAAAGCAGAAGTATTGTGGCTGCTTAATTATCAGGGGGGAAGTTTTATGACAAAATATCAATCCTCCTTGGAAACGGAATGTAAAACACGAGGCGTATCGTATTCTGTAATTTCAGAGATTGAAGCCGAACGAATTGAATCAGAAATTTCCAATCCTTCGGTGAATATGAATATGGTCAAACTGCTCAATGCACCGAAAATAGCGGTGTATTCACCTAAGACTAAACAGCCTTGGGACGATGCAGTAACCATGGTTTTAACCTATGCTGAAATTCCGTATTCTGTGGTGTTCGACGATGAAGTTCTCGAAGGAAAACTCGCCGAATACGATTGGCTGCACTTGCATCATGAAGATTTCACCGGTCAATTTGGGAAATTCTGGGCTTCTTATGCCAATGCACCTTGGTATGTTTCTGAAGTAAAAGAAGCTGAAAGCATGGCCATGAAACATGGATTTCAAAGTGTAAGAGAATTGAAAACTGCGGTTACTTTAAAAATTCGAGACTTCTGCTTGGGAGGAGGTTTCCTTTTTGCTATGTGCTCCGCTACCGATACCTACGATATTACTCTCAGTGCCCAAGGGACCGATATTTGCGAATCCGTTTTTGATGGAGATCCAGCAGATCCTATGGCTCAACAAAAGCTCGACTACGATCCATGTTTCGCTTTCAAAAACTTCAAGTTAGAAACCAGTCCTTATGTATATGAATTTTCCAACATCGACGTCGATCCTGCCAAACGCGGTGTTACTGAGGAAACCGATTTATTTACCTTATTTGATTATTCTGCAAAATGGGACTTAATTCCAAGTATTCTGTGTCAAAATCATACTCGTACCATCCGAGGATTCATGGGACAAACCACAGCTTACAACAAAGATTTAATCAAGAGTGATGTTTTAGTCATGGGTGAGAACGCGCTGCTAGGTGAAGCACGATATATTCACGGTGAAATGGGAAAAGGGACTTGGACTTTTTTTGGAGGACATGATCCTGAGGATTACCAACATCACGTTGGCGAGCCCCCTACCGATTTGAATTTGCACCCGAACAGTCCCGGATATCGATTAATTCTGAATAATATTCTGTTCCCATCAGCTCAAAAATCCAAGCAGAAAACCTAATGAATCACGCCCGCTTCTTTAAGGCAATACTGACTTTAAGTTTTACCACTCTATTTTTAATTAGCAGCAGCTTATTACTCTTTTCGGCTTGGGTTTCAGATTTTGATTCTGATGAGCTCTCTTCCATTCTACGAGCCAATCAATCTGAGAATTTTATTCAACATATTAATTTGGGAGTTTTACCCGACGGACATCCTGCTGGAATTCAAACCTTTATTTGGTTAGGCACGCATTTTGGGGGTTGGTCGCCATTATTTTTTCGATTGATTTGGGTATTATTTACCGTTTTAGGAAATATTTATTTCAAGAAATGGTTGTATAAAGTGGCTAAGGGCCAAGGTTGTGAAGAACATATAGCCAACTGGATATCTATGTTTGGATATGCATTCATTTCGTTGATGTGGTGGCCTCTTAGTTTGGGATCTTGGCTAAGGCCTTATGCTCCAGGATATTTCGTATTAATGATCTTTTTATATCATTTTGAACAACTAAAAAGTAAATCTTCTTCTTGGATTTGGACGGGTATTTTTTTAGGGTTATTGGGTTATATTCATTATTTCGCTTTACTGACTGGCTTAATGTTCTTTTGGGTTTCTTGGGGATGGGATTTCGGATTTAAATCCTCCAATACATTTATTAAAATAGCCGCGATTGCAATCATTGTTAATTTACCTCAGCTACTTATTATCCAACATCAATTTCAATTAGCGGGATTAAATTGGTTGGGAAAACCATCTTGGCAGTTCTTTTGGGAGCATTTACAATACATTACCGGAAATAATATCTGGATTCAATGGGTTTTCTTTTTCGTTTTTGCTTTGAGATTAATTCTGATTCCACCAAAATGGAATAGCATTTTCATTAAACACTTCCTTACTTGGTTCCTGGTATTTATAGTTTTATTTGCGTATTCCATTTTCCGAAAACCTGTGTTACAGCACAATGCCCTGTACTTCGCATTTCCCTTGTTGATTTCCTTTTTTACTGAAATGTTGGTTGCTTTTTTAAATTTAATCAACCAAAAAATACAACAGCTTCAATCGAAACATTCAGCTATAACAACTGATTTTCACAATCAAAGCTCATCTGAAAATAACTTTACTTTTAACCCAATTGGTTCAAAAGTTCAAAATCAAACTATAAAAAACTTTAAAGAAAGTCCAATTGAAACATCGAATAAAAACACAATATATACCCTGTTCAATAAACAAATAAATTCCAAAGGTGCAATAGTAAATTTCTTCATTTTAATCTGCAGCATTTTACTTTTGCTGAACAACACATATTATGAAAAATTGTATTTCGCAGACATTCGCATCCACGATCGATATGCAGAACCCTTGCGAATTGTAAAGAATTATAAATTGAATGAACGACCCCAAATTCAAATTTTAGTCGATGGCCCTATCGATGTATTGAACTATCATAAATCCCATTTTTTACAGCACCCAAAAACCATCAACAACCTATTTTTTATTCAATCGCTCTACCATCCCACAAAAGACGAAACAAACCCGTTAGAAATCAATACACTCTCCAAAACCAGGATACTAGAAGTTAACTCGATTCCAACGCAACAATCCAAGTACCATTCAACGGAACAAATCAGGTACCCAAACCAAGTATATTTCAATAAAACGAGAGCGGAAAGTAAAAGCAACCCCAATCAACTGTGGTTAGACTGGACCGCTGGCTTGTGGGGATTTGACACGCTGGTGCTGGCCTTGAATTCAGGTTCCAATTTAAATGTTCTTAATATTCTAAATCACCGCTCCAGAAGAATTCCTTTGCCTTGGGGACGTAAATATTGGGTTCACCGAACGGTAGGTGGAGAGATGCAATGTTTCGTTAGAAATACTGCAAAGGCAAGGAGTTTTGTAAATCCCGATTCCGAAAAACTACAAGTTTCTATTTCCAAAAAGAATAGCTCAGCCAATAAGGAATTATCCAAATCAGTTGTTGGAAATAAAGATTTCCCAAATAAAAGCGTCGCTGAAAAGATGCATAAAAAGTCGATCAAACGCTTAAACTTGCGCTCAATCGAACCTATTTTCATCGATTTAAAATCCTTTTCAATTCAACCCCATGACTTAATTGGAATTCGATTCATCTCCAAGAATTCTAAATTGGATTCAATTAAATTGATTTCAGCACTATTTAAGGAAGGATTTAATAAAGCAAAAATCCAATACGACTATCGATGGGAACAAGGTTCAAACGACTCATGTATTTATCTCACATTAAAACTAATTGATATTCCCGAATGGAATCAAAATTCTAGTTTAAGATTGAGTTTAGAATTTTCAGAAACCTTGCAATCCAATAATGGTTCAATATCCAGAGACCTACTGAATCTTGAAAATTGCAGTTATGAAATTGAGATCTTGCCAGGTAATCCGTTTACATACGGGATTTAAACGTTTTAGGTTTTACCACTGTAAATACCCTTGACAAATTAAATCCGAATCGGATTCCTCTGTCCTTCCAGCTTTCGTTTGTATTACTAATGAATTGAGCTTCATTGAGGCCCGCACTATTAGTTACATGAAACTGAAACACGTGTCCTCCGGTTTCTACATCCATCCCCAAAGAAAAACTATTTACCATAGTCCCTTTGTTGGTTAAAACAGGGATATATTCTAAGTTGATTGAACTTCTTGCCGATATTTTATGTCGCATTCCCACCCCTAAAGCCCATTGTTGAGTATTATCCATGGCTGAAGTTGCGTTCATGAGAAAAGTGGGCGAAAGGATGATACTGAAATCCTCATCCATTTTCCTACCAATGATTACTTGCCCAAAATATGAACTACGTTGTTGATCTGTTGAATTAGCATATTGACTTCCCAACAAATACTGTGTTCCGGCAACAAATTCCAACGAAATTGGGATACTATTGGTCGTATTTTGATGCAAAATTCGATACTTTAACAGTGCATCTACGTTTTTATTTCCGTTAACATTTGAACGACCGGCTGCAATCATCAAATTATTTACAATACCATATTCAAATCCAAATCGAGCAGTAGCTAAATCTAATCCAAACGCTTTGTAAGGTCCAGAATTTAATGGTCCAAAACGGTGCATCATTTTAAAATCCAGTACTCCAGGATCGGTAATTTCCAAACTTTGCAAATTGATTACTTTTGTTGTTTTAAATGCATAGTCAACTTTTTGAACTGTTTTAGTAGTCGACGATTCTTCCTCAGCCAGCAAATCGTCTTCCTGAGCAGAAAGGGTCTTGGTAATTAACAACCCTACACAAATGATTAGGACATACTTTAATTTGGATGATGAAAACAGCCCTGCTAGATTTAATTTATTAAAATTTAACCAAGTATTTTTTAGAAACAATTGCATTACCATCTTCTGACTAAATTAAATCCCAAACAAAAATTAGAAATAGAACTACCTGTTGCATCGGTGACCAAGAAATAAGGTTCGTTGAGGGAACGAGAATTGGTTAAACTGATTTGGAAAGCATGTCGCGGAGTAAAATATTCAAATCCAAACCCCATTGTAGGAGTAGTTTTGGTTGGATTTGAAACGATTCCCTGAGGAATGTAACTACCTTCTGCTGTAAATGCCATTTTTTTTCCTACCGAACGTCGTAAATAACCATGAATCAATGGAATATCATTTGAATATGCAGTTTGATCCACTAAGTTAAAATGCACGACACTTGGTACTATTCCCAAGACCAATTTTTCACCCAATTGCATTGACGCGATCAACTGATGTGTATATGCCAATCGATGTGAATAAAAGAAAGGTGTTACTCCCCAAGCAGATGATGGTCTGCCATCTAAACTTGCATCGGCTAAATACGTTAAACTAAATTTACTTTCTGGACTTCCAATTACCCGCCATTTCAGGTAAGAATTGTAGGTCGATTTCATTGAACTTCGACCCAAACCCAGAGTTAAACGATTCCCTAAAGCAAAGTCGAACCCAATTCTCATGGAATTCAAATTATCAATTCCGTATAAATTTTCGGCACCCGAACTGATTTCACCAAAACGATGTTGAATTGTGAGTTCGAATGTACCTCGTGGCAAAGTTTCAGCGGTATGTCCCGTAATTAATCTCAATGATTTTGCTGGTGCAGAGGCGTCTGTTAAAGGGATATCGTAGTTTTTCTTTTTCGGGGGATGGGATGTTGTAGTATCCGTTGGATTCATTTGCTGAACAACGACAATTGAATCCGAATTTTGTTGGGGGGAATTTTGTGTAGCCGCATTAGAACCGTTTGGATACAATAAATTCATCAATCCCATAAAAAACTTTAACAAAGGATTAATCGCTGTCATGGTTTCATTCCCTGGTTCACCCAAGCCTCCAATTTATTAATCTCACACGTACTTATTTTGTTCCCTCCTTTAGGCATATTGGATGCAGTACCGTCTTGTTTAACTGAACCCATTAATACCAATCGATTGGAGGTCATGTAATTTTTTACAGAAGTGTAATCGTACAAACTAATACCCGCAGAAGGACTTCCCCCAGAGTGACAACCCGCACAATCTCTATTAATGATGGGTGCAATATTTGCAGCGTATGCCACGGTGGTAGTGTCGCAACTTCCTTTCCCATATAATTCTTCCGACTTGTCGTAATAGCATGAATTGAGTGCTACAAGGGTAACAAATCCCACAAAAACTAGGGTATATCGCTTAACTATTGAATTCATAATTTTTTGTACTGTGATGAAGAGCAATTGCGCCTTTGAGAATGTATACAAAAACAACAATTCAACTCCATAAATGATTTTCAAATTCCAGTAGTAAGAATCAACTAAATGCTAGAATAAAATTGGATAATATCTTCAAAGTTAATTAGGATAACCATTTTGTATCCATTTTCTAATTTGAGTAATCTGACAATCGCTTAGTTTATTCCCGGAAGGTGGCATAATAGTGTATCCATTATTTCCTGTTACACTATTCAATAATTTACCTGATTGAGCAGCGGCTTTTACATTGGAATAACTGTTTAAATCCAAATTTCCTGAAGCTCCAGGGTTGGTATGACAACCTTTACAATTAGTTGTAATAATTCCAGAAATTGCACCTGAGTACGAATATTTAGTTGAATCGCAATTAGAACTACATCCTACTCCGTTTTTAGCTCCATCAGCGATCCAAGCTTTAATGATAGCTTTCTGTTCGGAGGTTAAAGAGTTATTCGGAGGCATTTCACCCTCTTCTATGGATTCCCAAATTTTAGAATCGTTGGGATTTCCAGGTTTGATGCCTCGTGCAGTAATGGTAGCATAATTGGTTAATTCGTAACCTTCTTCTCGTGTATTGGCGTCATGACAACCACTCATGGCACAATTGCTCGTGAAAATGGGAAGCACATCGCGTTCAAAACACAGTTCAGACGCATTTACGTTTGGAAGAACCTCATGTTTACAGGATGTAGGCAAGACTGCAACACTCAGTAAAAGTACGGCAGAAAATATTCCACGAAATAGTTGTTTCATTAAATATTCAGGTTAAAATGAGTCAAAACAAAAACGATATACAAACAAATTGGGATTTGAAGAATCCAAGGATCTTATTTCTTTTGAACCTCAGCAACTGCGCAATTCACCGAAATTTTAATGGTATCAGAAACTTTGCTTACTACGTTTTTGGGGATGTTCACGCCATAATCTTTGCATGAAATATTAAAGTTAGCTTTTAACGTAATACCGCCTTTTCCATCGGTCACTAATTTTCCTGGGATTTCTACTTCTTTGGAAACTCCATGGATTTCTAACATTCCTTTAGCAATTACATCGTAAGAAGCAGCCTTTTTTAAATTTACATTTTGAAAATCTTTGAAATCACCTTTAAATGTACCATTGGGAAACGTTGCTGATTCCATATAATTTTCTTGGAAGTGAGTTTGCATTAATTTCTTTTCAAATTCAAATGAATTTACAGGCACTTTGAACTGCAATTTCCCTTGGGCAGTTATCGCAGCAGAAACCTGATTGTTAATAGCTTCAAACTTTTCAAAGTCTGTTTCACTAACAAATTTTATTTGCCCAGTGCTGGTTTTGTAGGTTTGAGCGAAGGTTGTTCCAATGGTAAATACCATGGCCATTACTAAAATTGAAATGTATTTTTTCATATTGTACTTATTATTTATTGATTGGCATTTTTAACAAAATCTTTGGTTCGTATTATTTTTTAATAACGGCGCAGCGTGAAAAACTAAAAATAACTTCCGAAAGTAAATCATCTTCGTCCGAAGGTTTTGAAACTCCGTTGCATTCACATTGAAATTCAACTGTTTTACCAATCTCATTCTTTAGAGTTTCCAAATCTGCATTTTGCGATTCATGGAATCCTAAATTCACCAGAACTTCATCTTGTCCTGAGTTTAGAGCAACAGATCCTGTGGGCTTCAATTTAGTATCACCGGAAAGAGTAATAGGTGAAACGGAAAGAATTTTTCCAGAAAAACGAATTGCTTTTCCAACGTACTTCTTATTAAATACGGAATCTACTGATTCTAAACCCTCTTTAATTAAATCGTCTGAGTTAATCGTGTAATCCGGTGAACCGGTTGAAACAAATTCATTGGGCTCTGAATACATTTTATACCCAACAAATGCTGCACCTAAAATTACTACTGCAATTCCTAATACTAAATATTTCCTCGCGTTTGATTTATTTTGATTGTTATTCATTTTACTCTTATTTGGGACAAGTTGCATTAAAATTCACAGAACATTGGATCGGTTAATTCGAATTCTCAAAAGATTCTCAAACTTTTGATTCTTGGAAAACAAATCATTATTCCAATAGTTTCATAAATTTAACGAAATTCAAGTGATAATCTGTGTTGTTTTGTTAAATTTGATGTACAAATTTTTCAAAAGACGTTTGTTTAAACACATCATTTATGGCTATCCCCCAAAAGAACATACATTTTTTTTCATTTTTTTTCGCATTAATCGCAACAACTTCGAGCTTTGCACAATCCAATAAATTATCGAACAATCAGATAGAGATTCACACAGCAACTAAAATAATAGTTGGCGATACGGGATTTTCGGAAATTGAAGCCATTGCAATTCAAAATGGTTACATCATTAAGACCGGAAAATTGTCTGAATTGCAAAAATCCTATCCTCAATCCAAAGTAAAAAAACACAACGGAGTTATGTACCCTGGGTTGATTGACGCCCATTGTCATTTTTTGGCCTATTGCAAAGGAACCACCGAGTTAAATGTTTACGGTGCGGAATCACCCGAAAAAATTGCAAAAATGACCAAAAAATTCTCCAAAAAAACCAAACGTTCCTGGGTAGTTGGAAGAGGTTGGGATCAAAATTTGTGGGGGAAAGAGTTTCCAAATGCTGCTCAACTGCAAAACTCAGGCAATAAGCCAGTATGTTTGAGTCGTGTAGATGGTCACGCAGTTTGGGTTAATGAAATTGCACTTAAACAACTTAATTTAAATTGGGATACCCTGATTTACGGTGGTGAAATTATCAAAGATGCTGCAGGTCGTCCAACGGGAGTTTTTATTGATAATGCCGCTGATTGGATCAAAAGCTACATCCCTCCCATTGATGAAAAAACTTGGGAAAAAGCAGTAGTGAAACATGCCAAAGACTGCTATAAATATGGATTGACCACCCTCGACGAAGCTGGTTTGGAACTGAAAGAAATCCAATTTATTGACCGATTGCAAAAGGAAAACAAATTACCCATGCGATTTTACACCATGCTTTCTGCTAATGAGAATAGTATTCAAGCCATTGTAACCCATAATATTCCCCGTTCTGAACGACTTTCCTGTCACAGCATGAAAATCTATTTTGATGGTGCTTTGGGTTCCAGAGGTGCATTGTTGAAGAATCAATATTGCGACCGCCACGATCATTTTGGACTGCGCCTGATAAAACCTGAAGAATTTAACTTATACAGTTCTATTTTGTTGCAGCAAAATTTCCAAGTATGTGTACATGCCATTGGAGATAGTGCTAATGCATTGGTTTTAAGATCATTCAAACAATTAATTCCCGAGGGATTTGATGCTCGCTGGAGAATAGAACATGCACAAATCGTTGATCCGCGTGATCAACGCATATTCAAAGAGCGCAGTATTATTCCCAGTGTTCAACCAACTCATGCAACATCGGATGCACCGTGGGCCAACGACCGATTGTGCGCTGATGGCAAACAACGAGTTTATGGGGGTAAATTCTACGATCCTAAAACAGGGGCATATGCTTATCAAAGTTTGTTGCTAAGTAGCGGCACCATTGCATTAGGTACAGATTTCCCTGTGGAAGCTATAAATCCTTTCGCTACTTTTTACAGTGCTACTGAACGACTGGATCTTTCCGGAAAATTAACATCGCCATTTAAACCCGAGCAATCATTGACCCGAAAACAAGCTTTGTTGGGAATGACGCTTTGGGCTGCTTATGCAAACAAAGAAGATCAGGTTAAAGGTTCCTTAGAAGAAGGTAAATATGCTGATTTTATTATTTTGAATCAGGATTTACTCACAGTAGAAGCAGCTAAGATTAAAAAAACAAAGGTCAAGAAAACCTATATCGGTGGTAGCCGTGTTTATTAAAAAAATATCCCCAATCCTCCAAAAAACTATGAAATTTCTCATCTCCGTAATTGGCTTTTCCTTAGTATTCGCTTCATGTGGTAAAAAGGAAACTTCAGAATATCCCCAGAAAAAAGAACTTATTGAATCTATATATGCCAGCGCTCAATTAAAAGCGCTGAATCAAATTGATTTGAGAACAGAAGTCTCAGGGATTTTAACTCAATATTATGTAACAGAGGGACAAACGGTAAAAAAAGGACAGTTGATTGCTTCTCTCAACGGTAACATTTCCAACTTGAACTTGAAAAATGCAGAATTTCAGGCATCTACAGCCAAAGCTGCAGAAAATCAATTGGATGAATTGAAAACTCAAATCGAAACGTTGAAACAACAGTACATTTTAGATTCGGTAAACTTTAAACGGCAAAGCGAATTGTACAATCAGAATGTGGGCACCAAAGTGCAGTTGGAAGCAGCTGAACTGAAATTTAAGGCCTCAAAAAATGCATTAATTGGAGCAAAAAAACGTTACGAGGCTTTGAAATCTCAAATAGAAAATGGGTGGACACAATCGCAAAACAACGTAAAAATTGCCAAAGAAAATGCACAAAAATTTGACGTTGTAAGTCCCATTGATGGTAAAGTATTTTTGTTGCCGTATAAAATAGGAGAAGCAATAAATCCTCAACAAGTATTTGCTGTAGTTGGAGATCCCAATACGTTTGTGATTCACATGCAAATTGATGAAAAAGACATCACCAAAATTCAATTAAATCAAGAGGTCATAGTTAAAATGGATGCTTTTGACCAAACTTTTAAGGGTCAAGTATCTATTATTGGAAATGCACTTGAAACAAAAAGTCAAACCTTTAAAGCCGAAGCTTTATTTTCTGAAAAGCAACTTCCACGATTTTATCCGGGACTAACCGCTGAAGCCAATATCATCATTTCCAAAAAACCAGGGGTTTTAACCGTGCCTTTGTCGTATTTCACAGCTGAAAATACAGTAAATACATCTGAAGGAGAAATACAAGTCAAAACCGGCTTACGTAATTTACAGGAAGTAGAAATTCTAAGTGGAATTACAGAAAAAACAGCGCTTAAACGTCCCGAAACCAAGAAAAAATAACCCATGAACGTGCTGTTAAAAATCGCGAGCACCCATTTACTTGCGAGAAAAAAACAAACGGCCATTGCCGCATTGGGCGTTACATTTGGTATTGGAACGTTCATCATTTTGGTCAGTTTTATGACCGGATTGAACGGTTTGTTGGATGGATTAATTCTAAATCGAACTCCACACATTCGCATTTACAATGAAGTGGAGGCCAGTGAAAAACAACCCATTGAATTGGATAGTAATTATTCAAACAAATTCAATGTAATTCACTCAATAAAACCCAAGAAAAGTCAATCCAATATTCGTAATAATCGATCCATCATCAATGCGTTATTGAATGATCCTCGAGTAAAAGGCGTAACTCCTCAAGTTTCTGCTCGGGTATTTTACCAATCAGGAACCCTGCTTTTGAATGGAAATCTGATCGGAATCAATCCCTTAGAAGAGCAGCGTTTGTACAATTTTCAGGATTATGTGATTCAAGGTAAGCCCGCTGATTTAGCCAATACCGATAATGGCATCATCTTGGGGGCAGGTGTTGGGAAAAAATTGCGCTTAAATGTGGGCGATTATGTTTCTATGGTGACACCGGATGGAGAAACGATTCGATTAAAAATCGTGGCTTTCTTTCAAAGCGGTTTGGCCGACATTGACAATTTACAAAGCTACGCCAACATAAAATCCGCACAACGCGCTGCCAAAGAAGGTCCCTCCTACGTAACCGACATCCACGTAAAACTGTACAACATGGAATTGGCTGAAGGTATGTCGTACGAAATGGAGCGCAACTTCGAAGTAAATGCCATTGATATCAAGCGTGCCAATGCTCAGTTTGAAACGGGCACCAGCATTCGCAATTTAATTACTTATGCGGTGTCTATTACGCTTTTAATCGTTGCTGGATTCGGTATTTACAACATTCTCAACATGTTGATTTATGAAAAGATGAATGATATTGCCATTTTAAAAGCTACGGGATTTTCGGGCGGGGATGTAATGCGCGTTTTCATTTATCAAGCACTTTTAATTGGTATTATAGGTGGAATTATTGGACTTGCCATGGGCTATTTGGTTTCTTTGGGGATCAGTAAAGCGCCTTTTGAAACTCAGGCTTTGCCTACCATTAAAACGTTTCCCGTTAATTTCGATGGAAGATATTACGTAATTGGAACTGTTTTTGCCTTGGTCACCACGTTTTTTGCTGGATTCTTACCTGCGAGGAAAGCGAGTAAAATCGATCCAGTTGATATCATTCGTGGACAGTAATTTATAAACGATTTTAATTTTTTCGGGGGATATTCGTTCTGCTTTGAAACAACTTTGACCAGTCATTCAAAACATCCCCCAAAAATGAGAAAGTACATAGTAGAAAAGAGTGAGTACAGATTAACAGTGATTACAAATTAAATAAACAACAACGAACGGTTATGAAACCACCGATTTTGAGTATACGAAATATCAAGAAATACTTCCATGATCCAGAAACCATTCAGATTCTGAAGGGGGTAAGTTTTGACATGCAAGCGGGTGAATTCGTCTCTATTATGGGTAAATCCGGCTGTGGGAAAAGTACTTTATTGTATATATTGAGCACGATGGATACCGACTATGAAGGTGAAATTTATCTCAAGGGAAATAAAATCAATGGATTATCGGCCAATGAATTAGCTGTTGTTCGCAATGAACACATTGGATTTGTTTTTCAGTTTCACTATTTACTACCTGAATTTTCAGTATTGGAAAATGTTATGATGCCTGCTTTAAAATTGGGAAGAAAATCCAAAGAAGAAATCGAGCACGACGCTATGGAAAAGCTTCGGATGTTGGATATTGCTGAACAAGCAAAAAAGATGGCCACACAAGTTTCCGGGGGACAAAAACAGCGGGTAGCCATTGCTAGGGCATTGATTAATAATCCTGATATCATTATGGGTGATGAGCCAACAGGCAATTTGGACAGTAAAAATGCGGATATGGTATTTGGCATTTTCAAAGAATTGTCGCAAAGTTTTGGTACGAGTTTATTGATTGTTACACACGATCAAGATTTTGCAGATCGCACGGATCGTGTAATTCACATGGCAGACGGAGAGATTGTTTCGATGTAAAGGGTTTATTTTACTATAAACTTCAAAAATTGATTTTGCAAAATCGAACATTTTAGCTATTTTTGCATTCCTTAAAAATAAGGTCGGATGGCCGAGAGGCTAGGCACGGGTCTGCAAAACCCTCTACACCGGTTCGAATCCGGTTCCGACCTCCATCCAAAAGAAAAACGCTCCCACTGGGAGCGTTTTTCTTTTAAATCAATTTTCAAATTCCTCAAAGTCATCAAAGAATAAAAATCTCGTATCAATTATTCTATTACACAATTCTTATATTCCGTTTCATAAAACCTTGTAAATGATTAAGTTTTGCAAAAAATTCAAATCACCATTATTTATACTCCTGTAAAATCGTTTGTAGAATTTCCATTCTAGCATCTAAAAAATCTTCTTGAGAAATGGTTTTACCCACTTGAGCACGAATTAAATTGGCAAAATAATATACATCCCCTCCAACTTCCATGTATCCAACGATCCAACCAATGTCTTCACCATCTTGATTACCCCAGCCTGTTTTCCAACGAACAATGTACTTACTGCTGCTGTCTTGAATCATAATGTTTTTTACTGTATTTAACGTATGTTTGGAGAATGGCAGTTGACCGGTTTCCAATTTCTGTAGAAACTGTATTTGTTCAATGGGACTGATTCTCAGATTGCCTGTCAACCAAAATTGATCTTCACCGCCGGTTGTATCCGCATTACCATACGACACTTTATCCAACCAATATTTCATGGTATCCACTCCCACTCTTCTGGCCATCTCTTGATAATACCAAACCACCGAATATTTGTAAGCAGAACGTAAATCATGATCCCGATTCCAATTCGGAAATTGGCGTTCTACACCATCCCACTTTAAGGTGTAATTTTCGTCGGGGATGACATTTTCTTCTAACGAAATTAATGAATTTAATATTTTAAAAGTAGATGCGGGTGTTTTCTGCGTTTGTGCTGCGAACCAATCATTGGTCATCATCACACCGCGTCGTTTATCCATCAAAACAAAACAGCCATTAACACCCTTCTTTTTGAAAAGCGTATCCCAGGCTGGATTGAAACTCAACAAGGAATCTGGAGGAGATTGCCTTGGCGCGTTGCTTGTTCCATTGAACCGTGTTTTAAATGCACTGATGCAATATTCAATTGATGCTTCTCGCTGGTTTATTTTTTCAACAGGATCAACAACCCAACTACTCGCACTCACGTTCAGCGATGAAATAAAGAAGATCACCGCACCCATT
>CAYPYX010000004.1:28666-52437 GCA_964415065.1 uncultured Rhizobium sp. | reverse complement strand
CCAACTACTCGCACTCACGTTCAGCGATGAAATAAAGAAGATCACCGCACCCATTCTTATTAATAACTTCATTCTTTAATTTTTACGATTCGATAACCAAAACACCAATAATACACCCAAAGTGTCAGCTATAAAATCCATTGCCTCAACACTTCTACCCCAATCGGTGTACCATTGTAAAAATTCGACCAATGCGCCGCAGAGAATCATCATCACTGCCGTGTAAAATTCGGAACGTCTAAAGAAAGGCACTTGCACACTTACTTGATACTGCGGGTTACGGTATCGCAATGAAAAATCATATATCCAGTACCAAAGTCCCCAAAAAATAAAATGTGCAATTTTATCGGGTTTAATGGTCATAAGCCACATAGGGAACTCATGATCCGACGCTTTTTTGGGTTTGAGAGTAAGGTAAAAAATCAAAAATCCCCACAGAATTGCGGGGATTTGACGTTTGTTTAATTTCTTAAAAATTCCTTTTTGCATATTGCAATTAGGCACCAATAAGTTCTTTGTACTGATCTGCAGTTAACAAGCCATCCACTTGAGAAGCGTCGCTAATTTTAACTTTGATCATCCAACCATCTCCGTAAGGATCGCTGTTTACAGACTCAGGAGCAGAATCCAAAGAACTGTTCACTTCGATCACTTCGCCAGAAACAGGCATGTACAATTCACTTACTGTTTTAACGGCTTCAACCGAACCGAAAACATCTTCTGAATTCAACGTTTCACCTTCAGTTGTGATGTCAACGAAAACGATATCACCTAATTCACCTTGTGCAAATTCAGTAATACCAATGGTAGCAGTGTCGCCTTCAACCAAAATCCACTCGTGATCTTTGGTGTACTTCAGATTTTCTGGAAAGTTCATATTTTGTTGCTGTTTTTATTTTTTTCGGGGGATGTGAATTCTGATCGACTTGATAATAGGATTAACTATAATCACGTTCCATTCGACCTTCAAATCTCCTTTTTTATTGTTAAACTATTGTTAGTAACAGGGCTTATTAAATTATTTTTTGGACCAAATAATACTCAACAAATTCGATAATTTGGCTTTCAGCTCCTTTCTATCCACTATAAAATCCAAAAACCCATGTTCAACTAAAAACTCTGAGGATTGGAATCCCTTGGGAAGATCTTTACCAATGGTTTCGCGGATTACACGAGGACCAGCAAAACCAATTAATGCTTCGGGCTCCGCAATATTGAAGTCTCCCAACATGGCAAATGAAGCAGTTACACCACCTGTGGTAGGATTGGTCATCAAGGAGATATAAGGTACGCCAGCTTTGTGAAGTAAAGCCAATTTTGCACTGGTTTTAGCCATTTGCATTAACGAAAAGGCTGCTTCCATCATACGTGCACCACCTGATTTAGAAATCATTAAAAATGGAACTTTATGTTGAATGCTGTAATCGATTCCGCGAGCAATTTTTTCACCAACGACTGATCCCATCGATCCCCCGATAAAATTAAAATCCATACAGGCTACCATTAGAGGTTGTCCATTGATTTTACCGTGTGCGGTTCGAACGGCATCGTTTAGGCCTGTTTTCTTACGTGCCACTTGTATACGATCTACATAGGGAGCAGAATCTACGAATTCCAGGGGGTCGCCGGAAGTCAAATTGGAATTAATTTCGGTGAATTTATTATCGTCGAAAAGAATTTCAAAATATTCAGCAGATCCGATTCTATCGTGATAATTACACGAAGGACAAACATACAAGTTGGAGATCCAATCTTTAGTAGGATGTGCTTCTTTGCAACGTTTGCATTTTTCCCACAATCCATCAGGAGTTGGTTTTTTATCTTTGGTTTTAGTCAAGATTCCGGTGAGGGTACGCATGTACCATTTGGACTCAGAGGATTCGAGATCAAACTCATCAAATTCAGATTCAGCCATGTTACGGTAAGATCTTTTGTGATTTTAGGATTAGTATAAAACAAAGCGATTCTGGCGAAATGCTTCCACCAGAATCGCAAAGGTACGAATTATTAAGCGATGGTTACTTTGGTATCCAAATAAACATCTTGAACGGAATTCAACAATTCAATTCCTTCGTTTAATGGCTTTTGGAAAGCTTTTCTTCCCAAAATCAAACCAGAACCACCAGCACGCTTGTTAACAACCGCTGTGTAAACTGCTTCTTCGATATCACCTTGGCCTTTAGCCTCACCTCCTGAGTTGATTAAACCTGCACGACCCATGTAGCAGTTAGCCACTTGGTAACGGGTTAAATCAATTGGGTGATCTGTAGTTAAATCGGTGTAAACTTTAGAAGATGTTTTTCCGTGTTTAGTTGCGTTATAACCACCGTTGTTAGTTGGTAATTTTTGTTTAATGATATCCGCTTGAATGGTAACACCCAAATGGTTAGCTTGACTGGTCAAGTCAGCAGAAGCATGATAATCAACACCATCTACTTTGAAACCGTTGTTACGAGTGTAGCACCACAAAATGGTTGCCATACCTAATGAATGTGCTTCTTCGAACGCTTGAGCCACTTCAATAATTTGACGTGAACTTTCAGGCGATCCAAAATAAATGGTTGCACCTACCGCTGCTGCACCTAAGTTCCAAGCATCGCGAACGGATCCGAACATAATTTGATCGAATTTATTGGGGTATGTCAAGAATTCATTGTGATTGATTTTTACAATGAATGGGATTTTGTGTGCGTATTTGCGAGAATTCATGGCTAACACACCATACGTTGAAGCTACCGCGTTACATCCACCTTCAATAGCCAATTTGATGATATTTTCAGGATCAAAATACGCTGGATTTGGAGCGAAAGAAGCGCCCGCGCTGTGTTCAATTCCTTGATCAACTGGTAGGATGCTCAAATAACCTGTGTTTGCCAAACGACCATTTCCATAAAGGGTTTGTAAACTGCGCAATACTTGAGTGTTGCGATTGGTTTGAGCGAAAATACGATCCACAAAATCGCTACCGGGCAAATGAATGTTTTCTTTGCTGATAGTGTTACAGTTGTGATTCAAAAGATACTCTGCATCTTTTCCTAATAGTTGTTCAATGTTTGTCTGAGCCATTTTTTTACTCTTAAAAGGTGTTAATTTTGGACAAAAATAACCATTTTTCCTGATGATTGAGATTATAAAAGCAAGCAGCCGTCAACAAATGATCGATATTTTTGAAATACGACGTTTGGTTTTTGTGTTAGAACAAGCCGTTGACCCCAATGAAGAATACGATGAACACGAAGATTCAAGCATACATTTTCTAGCAAAATACCAAGGAATTCCTTGTGGAACATGTCGTTACAGAACCACGCCCGATGGTATAAAAATGGAGCGATTTGCTGTTTTGAAAGAATTTCGTGGCAAAGATGTGGGTTCGTCATTAGTCATTGCAGCCTTAGATTCAATTGGTGAAACCAACCAAAAAGTTTATCTACATGCACAAACTCATGCGGAGCCATTTTACGAAAAACACGGCTTTGAACAAGAAGGTGATTTATTTTATGAAGCGGGAATTCCGCATCACAAAATGAAATTATTGAAACACCAAGATTGAATTAATCCAACTTAATCGTTCTCGCCGATTTGTTGGCGCCACATTGCATAGTATAGTCCTTTGCTGTCGCAAAGTTGCTCATGGGTGCCCGATTCTACAATCCGTCCTTTCTCTAAAACATAAATACAATCCGCGTGCATAATGGTACTCAAACGGTGTGCAATCATGACGTTGATTCTATTCTTTTCTTGGGAAATTTCCTTGAGTGTAGACGTAATTTCCTTCTCTGTTATTGAATCTAAAGCACTTGTTGCCTCATCAAAAATCAACAAATTAGGATTGCGAAGCAGTGCACGAGCGATGGAAAGGCGCTGTTTCTCTCCACCTGATACTTTAATTCCACCTTCTCCGATGGATGTGTCCAACCCTTTTTCGGCGCGACTCATCAAGGAATCGGTAGCAGCTTGTTTTAACACTTTTATTAATTCCGCTTCTGTAGCTTCTGGCTTTACAAATTGCAAATTTTCTCGGATGGTTCCTGAAAACAATTGTGACTCCTGTGAAACCAATCCGAGTTGCACTCGAATATCATTTCTATTGATGTTTCTCACCGAAATAGAATTGAATTTCACATCTCCGTCTACAGGCAAATAGAGTCCAACCAATAATTTTACCAAGGTACTTTTACCGGAACCTGATGGCCCGACAAATGCTATGGTTTGTCCAAAATTTAATTTGAAACTAATTTGATTTAGGGCTGGTTTTGTAGCCGATTTGTGTTGGAAAGATACATTTTCGAATTCAATCGAATTAACATCCCCCAAAACCACAGCATTTTCTGGAATTCGCTCCGATGGCATTTCCAATAATTCTTTAAACTTTCCTAAAGAAACATCCGCTTCTCTGTAGGTTTGAATAAACGAACCCAACTCTTGCAAAGGATTGAATATAAAGAAGGTATAAAATAGAAACTGAATGTACATACCCGGCGAAATTCGTCCGGTAAACACCATCCATGATAAAAACAACAGCAGTAAATTCCGCATTAAATTCACGGTGGTACCTTGCACAAAACCCAAAGTTCGAACTTTTTTGACTTTTTGCAATTCCAATCCCAAGATTTTCAAAGTATTGGACGAAATACGCCCCATTTCCTGTGCTACTAATCCCAAACTTTTAACTAATTCAATATTGCGCAAACTCTCTGTGGTAGTTCCCGCCAATGCCGACGTTTCTTTCATGATGGATTTCTGTACCACTTTGATTTGTTTGCTCAGCAATGAACTACTTACTCCCACAACAGCCATAGCTACTAAAAAAACCGGTGCTATTAACCAATGAACGGTGAATGAAGTTACAAATACAAAAACAATTCCAACTAAAGATATATAAACCAAGTTGATGGCCAATGTGATTAATTTTTCCGAATCCGTACGCACTTTTTGAAGAACATTTAGAGTTTCTCCACTGCGGTGGTCTTCGAAAGTAAAATACGGTAGCGACAGGGTATGCTTAATTCCATCGGTAAATATTTTTGCCCCGGCTTTTTGAATTGCGACATTTACAAAATAATCCTGCAAATTCTTGGCAATTCTACTGATCATCGCAACGCTGACTCCAATTCCAAGCCATTTTAATACCCCAAAAATAAAATCATGTTCGTTGAATAACTCTTTCTTGGTTAAATAACGGTCAATGATATTTCTTCCAACCCAAGGGTCAATCAAGCTAAAAACCTGAGCCACGGTTGCCAACAACAGCGCCCAAAAAACCAAATTATTTTGGGGTTTAAGATACCTCCACAGTATTCTAATGTTACTGGAATGGGTATTCGCTGCGGCCTCATTACCTGTATCTTGATTTGAATTTTTCGATACCGGAGCTGTTGATTTCTGTGTTTGGTTTGTATTTGGGGAATTCGGGGTTTGATTCATTTTATTGTGATTGGGGATGTTAAACCGTTTAAGCAAAATCAACAGGTTGCCGTTTATTTACTTCCTTGTATGAATTCTATTAATGCACGGGTATTTTTAGCAGAATTATGGTATTGAAGTACGTATTTCAACGCATTTTTACCCAATTCTATCGCAAATTTACGGTCGGAATTCAATTTTAACAGTGCGTTTGCAAATTCTTGAGCCGTATCTGCGACTAGAACTTCCTTGTTATGTTCCACATTTAATCCTTGAGCTCCAATGGATGTAGTTACACATGGAATTCCTAAACTCATGGCTTGCAATAACTTCATTCTCAGTCCACTACCTGCCCATAAAGGCACTATTCCAATACCGTGATGTTTCATAAATTCATCTGCATCTCGAACTTCACCATGATTGATTAAACCACTTTGAAAATAACGACGGTCTTTTTTATCCAACGATTTTCCGCCGATATGAATTTTCATTTCAGGTTGAACGGATAATACCAAGGGCCAAACTTTGTTCAAAAACCACTCTAAACCAGAAACATTGGCCTCCCATTCCATAGACGCTAAATGAAAAATAGAATCGGGTTGCAATTTCGATTTTTCCTCCAATCCAGGATCCATTCCAGGGAGGTATAAAAAATGTCGACGAGTACGTGGGTTTGAAAAGTTAGTTTCAGAATCATTAGTCGATGATTCCTTGTTGTTTCTGTCCAGTATTTCCGATGTTTCTGTATCCGTAGTTTTTCCTGAAACCAGATCCATTTCGATAAAGGCTTTTTGATCTTCGGGGGATATGCTTACGCATTGGTCCACTTCACGTACAAATTGCACTTCTTCCCGTTTTAAACGCTGGATTTGAACTTTTAAATATCCTTTTTTCAAAAGGTTCGATTCACTTTCTGATAATCTCGACCATATTTGATGTTCCAAATTATGAGCTCGGTACACCACATTCCCCGAATAATTTTCACGAATTACATCCAAAAAAACCGAAGAATACAATCCCTCGATTAGAACAACATCGAAAGTCTGTTGACGAAGCAAATCCTTTAGTTGTACTTTGGCTCTTGGATTGTGATATCGCGACAAGAAATAACTGCGTTTAGTAAACAAGTTTTTCAGTGCATCAATTGCTGAAATTGTAACCAAATGGGGCACTGCAATAACATTTACAAACGGTAAATTATCTTGAATTTCCTTTTGAGAAACCCAGTGTTTCTTTGTATTTAAGGTAAAATAAGTAACGTTGCAACCTTCAAAGTTGAGTGATTTCATTAATTGATAAGTAGCCATAGCACCACCATCTCGTACTGGCCATGGTACCCGATTGCCTACAATCAGAATATTCATTTTTTACTTCTTCTAAATAGATTAAAGCGGAGTTTGAATCCCCCGGAAAAGAAAGATCGATCTCTCAAAGCTTGAAACGTAATGATTAAGGCGATGGGAAGAAGAACTAAAGTGCTCATCCACATTCCAAACCATACGGGCACCACCAACTCTTTACCCATTTTTTCACCGGTAATGTTGATGGCATAAAACAAAACAAACAGGAGCACGCTAATTACCAAGGGCAACCCAATTCCTCCTTTTTTAATAATTGCACCCAAAGGAGCAGCTATTAAAAAGAGCATCATTAACAAAAATGAGTAGGAAAATTTCTTGTGAAGTTCACTTTGATATAATGCAACATCCTTTTTCTCGAACTCTACAGTGGATGCATATCCATCCAATGTGCCTTTTATGCCTCGAGCCAAAGAAACTGCCAGTGACTTCATAGCCATGTGTTTGGTTTTCGAGTAGTTGTTGTAGATACTGGTATCCTTTAATTCACGAAACCCATCAATTTGAGCGCTTTTGCCTGGAACGGGATTCGGGAAACTCGGCGTGTAATGGATTAAACGATTCAAATAATTCTGATTATCCAAATAATGCTTTTGCATTCGCATATCGAATGAATCAATTTCCAAGAACAACTGATTAACATTCAACAAACGGTAGTCGGTCGACATTCGTTCCCTGTCGGAGAAGGTAAAATCCAAACTTGACAAATCCACCACCATTTGCTGCTTTTTAAAATACATTTGATTAAAAGGCAATGTGCGTTTATACGATTCCGCTGATGTCATTTCTTCGTATCGAACGCCATCGTAAAGAGTAAAATTCAAAATGCGTTGATCTGCTGACATCACCATTTTACCGTGATCAGCACGAATAACATTCAGTCGCTTGGAATCATCGTTTTTGTATTCGTAAATTAGGACATCTTTAACCGTTTCATTGTCTTCCGCTTTTTCACCGATTCGAATTGCTACCCCGTCGATTTGTTGATAAAATTGTCCAGCATCTATATTAAAAGCGGGCTTTTTGGATCTCAGATCCAGCAGCATGGCTTTGAATTCCAAATTGGCTTTTGGAATTACGAAATTCAAAAAAAGGAAATTAGCAAAGACCAGTGCAGACATAAATAAGAATACGGGACGTAAAATTCGCAGGAGCGAAACGCCATTGGCTTTCATAGCCACCAATTCAAAGCTTTCTGAAAGGTTTCCAAAAGTCATTAAGGCAGCCACCATTACGGTTAGCGGCAAGGCCATAGGCACTAAATCGGCCAAGGATAAACCAATAAGTTTGATTAATACGCCAGTTGGAATGCCCTTTCCTACTAATTCGTCGATGTATTTCCACAGGAATTGCATTAAAAACAAGAACAAGCTTAAGACAAAAGTTACCATAAACGGACCTATATAAGACCGAAGGATTAACTTGTCGATGTTTCTAATTTTGAAGAAAGAAGGCACGCGTTCTAAAAATATACCGCAAAGATACTCAACAAAAGTGTCATTCTCTTAAGAAAACGAAATCCGTTGGAATCACACCCGTGCTGAATTGAGATTTCACTTTTTCTGTATTATCTAATACAAAGACACTTCCGTTGGACACATAATCTATTGCATCCGCTACATAAATATCTCCATTAAATGGATTTACATTTAAACCGTAGGCATTCTTCAATCCATTTATGGAAATAGAATAAATACTTTGAGCTTGTGTATTTGCCGATATGGGAAGTCCGTAGAGTTTACCATTAACGATTAAATATAATTTATCTCCGGACTTGGAGAGTACCATTTTAGAAGCACTTGCATTGCTCAATTGAGGAAGAACAGGGATTCGTTGTTCTATTGATTTGGAATTGGGATTGATTTGCAACAAAACCGCCTTACCATTTTGAGAACATAACATCCAGATTCTTTTCTGTGCGTCTAAGCAAATCTGTGTTGAGCCAGGCTCGGCATTCACAAGTTCCCTTTTTTGGCTACGTGCATTTATCTCCATTAATTTACCGGATTCGAGTGCTACATAAACCATAGAATCCAAAACCACCATTTGTTCAGACCAATACGATTCTCCGCTTACAATCTGATCGGGAATTTGGATGGAACCAACTTTTTGTAAAGTTTGAGAATCCAATACTACGATGTAAGGCGACTTAATATCGGAAACAAACAATTTACCCATTGCCGATGCTAAGTATCGCGGCGAAACAAATCCGGAATTGGATTGGGTAATTTTGAACGTACGGGAATCTATTTGGACAATTTTACCGCTGTTATTGACCACCAAATTCAATTTACCATTCAGCTGCAAAGCTGATTGCAGAACATCTCCCAAATCCGTTCCATTTGCGCTTTCAAAAACATTGTTGTAGACCTTTTGAGAATCTGGAAGGTACACATCTAAAGAAGCATTATTCCATAAGTAATTCCCTTCACAAAGTACTACTACTCGTGTGCCCGCGAAATTATTCGGATTCCCATTTCCCGAAGGCTTGGGAGGCTCTTTAATACATGAATTTAGGGTAAAAAGGATGCTCAAAATGAGCATCCCAAGCCTTCGGGTGATAACAGGATTTGTCAACATTAGTGCTTTTTTGCAACGATTATACTTTTCCACTTTGGTCATTTTCTTTTGCCATGATTGTGCATTCACTTACCAAAAAGTGCGTTAATAACATGGTTGTGCTGTCAATTCGGTGAAGTTTCAATGATAAATAATAGATTTATTTAACCACCTGCAATTTGGAAACATAGCGTTTTTGAGTTTGACTCTCAACTTCCACTAAGTATATTCCAGTGGGAAACCTTTGTAAGTCTAATTCATTTGAAATTTGGCTTTCAAACTGAACCCCATTACTTTCTGGAGATTGATTCAACATCACGGCTCCCATCAAATTGGTTATTTTTATGCTTTGGGGACGTTCGTTTTCAGGCAACATCCATTTAACTTGTCCTGAAGCCGGATTGGGAAATAATTTCAAAGGTAGTGTGCTGATATTTTTTACCGAACCAGGTAATGAAAGTTCGATGTTATCAATAGCAAAGTAGGCCGGAGTATTCATTCCCCAAGAACTATTATCCGAACTTTCCATATCGAAACGCACACTATCCACGATTTCATTGAATTCTACGAATTCCCAATTACTCAGTATAAAATGTTTTCCGGGGTCAGCATCCCTAAAATCGGCTAACATTACGCGCTTGGATTTTTTTAATTCACCTTTTCTGAATCCAGAGATGATCAAAACGAATGAATCTCTATCGGCTGCATTAAATTTCTTGGCGAAAGCATCTCCGAAAAGCATGGAGTTTCGAGCAAAAGTGGTATTCGTGAGTTGAAATCCGAAAAAATTCCAAGCAGTATCCACTCCACGGTTTAATTTAATATGGGCTGTATTAGATCCAATTGCATAAACATCCGACAGTTCATAACCTTTACCAGCTGAAGCAGCATATAAATGTTTGGAAAAATCGCTAGGCTCTACGGTGTAGTAGTTCTTTCTTGAAAATGCCCAACCTCCACTTTGAAAATATCCTCCAAAGCTGGTGTCCCAACTGGTACTCATAATCAATAGTCCATTGTTGAAATTGTAATTCGTATTTCCCTTGGAACCATCTTCGACTTGATCTGCGGCCAGAGAGGTTGTGTATTCTTCAAATGTGGCTACGGCATAAGGAATGGTTTGAGCACCTCCAAAATTGAATCCAATTGCAGCGTTTACTACTAAAACGGCAGTGATGGATTGAAACAACTTGTTAAAACTGATTTTCATATTATTTAGTATTGTGTTTTGTGAATTGATAATTTACTTTAATTCCTATAAATCGAGGTGGCATTGGCCTACCCGGCATATTCTGATATACTGTATTGGTTGCATTTTGCAGTGAAAATCCCAATGCTATCGGTTGCTTAAACCACCAGGTGTTCCATTGATAATCCAATGAGATCAATCGATATCCAGGCAGCCAATTTTGATTATCGGTTTGAGTAAATCGGTTTCCTGTATGTGTACCTTTAATCGAAATTCTGTGTTGTTTCATCGCAATTCCTATTTCCAAATTTCCCATGAAATCAGGGATAAAAATTTGCTCAAAGAATGCATCCGATTCAGTTCGTTTTACCTGAGCATTCACAGCATCGAAATGATACGAAATCCAAGCCGAACCCTTTTTTTTGAGTGCAGTAAATTTACCTTCCGACTGCAATCCATAGTACTTCCCAAAATGGAAGTTGCGAGCGCTCCAAAACGCACCCGTGGGCGTCCAAATAATCGGGTGATTCAACTCTCTGTAATAAACCGCAGTTTGCTGCTTAATTTGAACCGAATGTTCATTATTCTGCCAATCCGTACTCCAACCTATCTCAGTTGCCCAACCCGTTTCAGACTTTACTCCGTCTTTTAGAGCATCGGGAGAATACCAAAATTGATCATTCAAAGTAGGTCTACGAAAATGTGAATGGGCATCGAAACGGATCTTGTTGTGTTTAATCTTTAAATACTCACCACTTACACCGTATGTGGCCACCTTTTCTAACCATTCAAATCTAAAATTAGATAAGCACTCCCAGTCAATCCACTTTTTCTTCCATCCCAGAAATTGAGCAGGTAACAATCGATTTTTAGATGTTGTAACCAAATCTTTTCCTCCGAAATAAGGTGATCTGCCAACTTGATTTTGAATATCAAATCCCATGATAAAATCGCCCAAGATCGATTGATTGTAGTACACTTCCGTTTGTGCAAATTGCATGGTTGCAACACTCGTATCTCGATTTTCATTGTTTTGGGGGACGTTCATTTCGTCTTGAAAAACAATTTGATCTCGTGTATATCCCAATTTCTGTGTGATTCCCCATCGATCAAAACCTTTTTTAATTTCCAAAATACTTCGCGTGTTTTGGTCCCACTGCGCCCCGATGAATTTCGTGGAACCGTACAATGTGCCCAATTCTCTGAATACGTGAGTTTGTTCTGCAACCCATTTCCATTGAACAGCCTTTTTTGACTTAAATGCCAACACAAGTCTACCGCTTCGATTATGCAAATCAGAATGAATGTTATTTCGCCATTGTAGTTCCGATTGTCCTGACAATTGGTCTTTAAATTGAAATCTATTTTGATCATTAATGGAAGAAATGGTTGCTTGTAAAAACAAGCTATTTCCCGATGTGATTTTCCAAGATTTTTTAACATCCAATCCAGTTCGGTGGTTGTTCAAACTAGTGGATTGCTGCAATAATGATACTTTCAGCGGGGTTTCGAATTGAGACTGGTTATTTAAAAAGATCGTTCCGCCCACGCTCCCGCTTCCAAACAATGCGGAGTTTCCACCTTCTATCATAAAAATCTCACTGAACGCAAAGGAGGAAATTCCGTTGAAATCCGTCATCCCTAACATAGGGTGATTGATGGGCAAACCATTCCAAACTACTTGAGTTTGTGTGGCATCTGCTCCCCTTTTACTCACAGTTGAAGATCCCGAAACACCGTATTGTTTAAAAAACGATGCATTTTCGGTCATTCGTTCATGCAACAATCCCGTTTGTAATTCTGTACTTATAATCGACTTAAATCGACCAACTGTAGCGAAATCGGATCGTTGAACTTTGATAAAAACCGTATCAATTGGGGGTACGTTGTAAACGGAATCCCCAATACGAAGTGTGTGGTATTTATTTGGATTTATACGGTTACAAAACGAATCCCCAATACGAAGTGTGCAGTAATTAATTGGATTTACATAGTTATTGGATTCCCGATTATCCACGGATTTGATATCAGCCGAATTAGCGATAACGGTATTCATCCCAAGGGATAAAAAACACAGGGCGATATGTAAAACCTTTTTGACCATAGTTTTACGCTCGCGGAAAATGAAAAGTGGATGGATTTCCTCCGAAAAAGAAGCCTGAACCACCGCGCTTTTATTCCCGAAAGCGGATTGTTTTGCGAGAGTGGCAGGTCTTCTGACTTCCTCATTTAGGCGCCTTCCCGTTTTCACAGTGGCTAAAGGCCTAAACGTTTGCGTTATTCACGCTGAGGTTACAGCTGCGGGTACAGTCTCGGTCTTACACCGAAGTTCCCTTTTCATTTCACCAGTCCATGCCTTGGACCGGTAAAAACCAAAACTCGAATGCAATATTACTACTTTTGTTTAAAATACATATGTCATCTTTTCCACATTTCAACCAACAACAGCAAATTCTATCATCCAACTCCAAAAATTGATAGTTTCTATTTCACCAGCAAACAGAGAAGTTGTTTCAATCTGTTTTTTCATCGTTATTATTTGTATCCTATCGAAATTTCTCCTTTGATATGATTAACTTCCTATTAGATTTGTGTCCTTTATGATGGTTACCACCCTGCGCATTCGGTTTCTAGTAGTTTTAATCGTTTTATTTGGCGGAATAAATTACGCTTTTTCTCAAAGCACAAGTTTTGCATCCCCCAATAAAAAAACCATGAGTTTAATGGAATGCATCCAGTTAGGACTTAACCGAAATTTGGATGTAAAAATGAGCCAAATTCAAAATCAATCGGCTCGACTAGATTACCGTCAGAGTTTATTCAATTTAGGACCGGATTTAAATGGTTCTGTAGGACAGTTTTATCAAAGCGGACGTAGTATCGACCGTTTTACCAACCAATTCGTGCAAACCACCGTAGGTAATACCTCATTACAAGCTCAAATGGGATGGACTGTTTTTTCCGGAGGACAATTGCGCAACACCATTAAGCAAAATCGTTTGAATGTTCAATCTACCGAGTTGGATATTACTCAAACTCGTCAGAATATCGCTCTCAATATCTCTTTACAGTATTTATTGTGTTTGCAAAGTCAAGAACAAGTAAAAGCATCCGTATCTCAAATTGAATATTTCAATAAAGAGTTAAAACGCGTAACCCTTTTGAGTCAAGAAGGTGCCGGAAATAAGGGATTGGTTCTTAATGCTCAAGCTCAGCTATCTAACGCTAAATCCAACTTAGTTCAAGCTGAAAATCTGTACAAAACCAGGGTCTTAACCTTGAAAAATATGCTGATGATGGATCCAACTGAATCTCTTGAAGTACAACCCTTTGAAGTAGCCATTTCTGAAAATACAGAGCTATTATACGGTCTAAATCAATTAATGGATTCTGCATTGGCACGTCGCGCAGACTACCAAAGTAGCTTGTTGAAAGTGCGTAGTTCTCAATTGGGTTTGAAAGTAGCCAAAGGTTCTTTGCTTCCTAGTTTATTCATCGGGGGAAATTTGAGCAGTGTTTATTCCGACAATGCTAAAACCATCACAAATGTAACGTTAGCCGGAACCACTCCAATCGGTGTAGTGCAAGGATCAGGAGCTATTGTAGAAGCACCTCGATTTGATTATCAAACACAAACAATTGCATTCGGAAATCAAATCCGCGACAATTTTGGTCAAAGTTTTGGCGCTACGCTTTCAGTTCCTATTTATAATAAAATGGCTACGAATACTCAAATTTCTAAATCCGAATTAGCCATTACCCAAGCGGAATTAAACGCATTGCGTATCAAACAATCTGTATACAATGACGTAAGCGCTGCATACTTTGGTTTTGAAAACGCAAAAGCACAATATCTAGGACAAAAAGAAAACTACGAAGCTCAAAAACAGAATTTGGAATTCGTACAAATTCGTTATCAAGCAGGACAATCAACGCCTTTTGAATTACAATTGGCATTGAATTCAGAAGTTGCGGCTTACCAAAACTTCCTAGCCGCAAAATACGAATTCATTTTACGTCAACTTATTTTAGATGTGATGATGACCAACAATATTGAATTGTCGTTAGGCACGTTAATGGGTAGTAAATAATATCACAGATAACAGGGATAATTATATAATACCATCATAAATAATAGAGATTAGCCGTTGGGATTTCGATGTAATTCAAACGTAAAATACATACCGAAAACTTAACTATATTAAGGAAACATAAATATTTAGAAACCGACAAAATGAAAATAAAATTAAATAAAAAGCAGATTATTTGGGGAAGTATTGGATTGGTGGTATTGTTAATTGTGCTTTCCAAAGTATTTGGAGGAGGTAAAGAAATTACCGAAGTAACCGTACAGGAAATTCAGTTAAGAGATATTACGGAGATTGTCAGCGTTACCGGAAAAATTCAACCTGAAAAAGAAGTGAAAATTTCTCCGGATGTTTCGGGTGAAATTACTGAAATGTTCATCAAAGAGGGCGACAGCGTAGTAAAAGGACAGCTTTTATTAAGAATTAACCCCGAATTGTACGAATCCAATTTAAATCAGATGTTGGCTAATTTGGATAATGCGAAAGCGGCATTAGCGGGTTCAGAAGCCCAAGAATTGAGGGCGAAAACGGCATTGAATTTAGCAGAGAGCAACTTCAAGCGTCAGCAAAAATTATACGATCAAAAAGTAATTAGCGAACAAGAGTGGGAAAATGCGCGCTTACAATATGAGCAGCAAAAAACCGAAGCTATTGTTTCTGCAAAGAACAAATTGGCCGCAGTTTACAATGTTAGAAGTTTGGATGCTCGATTGGATGAAGTTCGCAAAACCTTAGGAAGAACCAGTATATACGCACCTGAGTCAGGAATAGTGACTCAATTGAACAGTGAAAAAGGCGAACGTGTTGTAGGAACTGCACAAATGGCGGGTACTGAAATGATGCGTATCAGTAATTTAAATTCTATGGAAGTAGAGGTGAATATCAATGAAAACGATGTAGTTCGAGTTCACAAAGGAGATATTGCCGATGTTCGCGTAGATGCTTATCCCGATAGAACTTTCAAAGGAGTGGTTACTGAAATAGCTAATTCCGCAAAATTTAATGCGGCTCAAAACATGACCGAACAAGTAACGAATTACGTAGTAAAAATTCGTTTGGATCGCGAAAGCTATGCGGATTTAATTACCTCACAACGAAAAAATCCATTTCTTCCCGGAATGACGGCTTCGGCAGATATTCGCACATTGAGTAAAAAGCAAGTTGTAGCTTTGCCTATTGCAGCATTAACCAACCGCAATCCTTATGCACTTTTGAACGATGAGAACTCCTCACCTACCGAAAGCAAATCCACTGTCAATACAAACAATAATAAAGGATATGTACCGGGTAAAACCTATGTATTTGTGCTTGAAAACAATAAAGCCAAGGCAGTAGAAGTTACTACAGGGATTCAGGATATTGATTATTTCGAAATCACGAAAGGTTTAAAAGCGGGCGACAAAGTTATATCTGAACCTGCGATGGCTATTGCTAAAACCTTAATCGACGGAGAACTGGTTAAAGTTAGTGGGAAGTAATTTCAGTCCACACCAACTCATAATTTGTACTTCTTCCATCACTTGGGTCTTTAACTAGAATATTATTTTTGATTAGATCTTGAATGTCTTTAAGAGTTGAATTTATTTAAATATTTTCCGCAAACAAAACTATAACCGCAAATTATGCGGAGAATAACGCTTTTAATATCCGCATATTAAAATTTGACTCGCCTTCTGTTGTGAGAAATTAATTCTAAAATTATTATTCCCTACTCTTCATTTGTGTAAGCTACCGTCAATTTTTTGTTCCATATTTTAATTATTGTAAATTTTACAATATATTCGCCAAAGGTTGTTTAATCTGGGTGTTATGGATCAAAATTTAGAATCGTATTTTAGAGCCGCCGTTTCCGTAGACAATGTCGTTTTTGGATTCGATAATTCAGGACTTAAAGTCCTACTGATTTACCGAGGTGCAGATCCCTATCGAAATTGTTGGGCCTTGCCTGGCGACTTAATTGCCCTCGATACCGACCTAACTTCATCAGCTGAAAAAGTACTCCAAGATTTGACTGGCTTGGAGAAAGTCTATATGGAGCAAATTCACACCTTCGGTAAAGTGAACCGACATCCCTATGGGCGCGTATTTACGGTAGCCTATTTCGCTTTACTTAAAATTGAAGATTACCATGTACATGCATCTTCCTGGGCAGAAGAGGCCGCTTGGTTCCCCATTTCCGATATACCTGATTTACCTTTTGACCATAACGAGATTTTGGAGTATGCAAAAAATATGCTAAAGTCCAAAATTCGTCGACAACCCATTGGTTTTGAATTACTTCCAAAATACTTTACATTAACAGAGCTTCAAAATTTATACGAATCCATTTTGGAAACGCAATTCGATGTGCGCAATTTCCGTAAGAAAATTCTGAGTCTCGACTACCTTACTGATACGGGTATGAAGCAGTCGAGTGTAACCCATAGACCTGCAAAATTGTATAAATTTAACACCAAGAAATACAACAATTTAGTTCATTCTGGATTCAGTGTAGAGCTGAACTTCCCTTTGTTCCCCACTGAAAACTTAACGGTATGATTCATCCGAAATTCCCAATTACCCAAACCGCTATCAGGACCATTTTCATTGCTACACTTTCGTTTTTTTCGGGGGATATTTTTTCTGCTATTCCATCCATTTCCGCTATTCCATCCCCCAAAGAGAAAAATACTCAAGTGGATTTGAACACACCTATTCCGGTTACCGTTAAAAAGGATCAAAACGGATGGCAATTCTACCGTGATGGAAAACCCTATTATGTAAAAGGTGCAGGTGGAACGGTTCGCATGGACCTAGCCGTGGAAGTGGGTGCTAATTCAGTGAGAACCTGGGGCATTGAAAATGCTAAAGAAATTTTGGATGAAGCCCATGCACGGGGGCTGACCGTAATGTTGGGTATGTGGATGCAACACGAACGTCACGGCTTTGATTACAGCAATAAAACCAAAGTGCAAAAACAGTTTGAACACTTTAAACGAGTTATCGATGAATTTAAAAATCACCCTGCGCTTCTTCTTTGGGGAATCGGTAATGAGGTAGACCTGTTTTATAAAAACACACGCGTTTGGGATGCCATTCAAGATATAGCAAAATATGCCCATCAAGTAGATCCCAACCATCCAACATCCACAGTTACCGCTGGTTTGGATAGTTTGGAAGTCGCACTCATACTGCAAAAAGCACCAGACATTGATGTGTATTGCGTGAATACCTATGGGGATATCGACAATGTACCCACAAATATTCGCAAATTCGGATGGACAGGACCATACATGATCACCGAATGGGGTCCCAACGGACATTGGGAGTCGCCCAATACCGAATGGAAGGCAGCCATTGAACAAAGCAGTGGTGAAAAAGCGCGCATTTATCAGTGGAGATATCAGAAATTTATTCAGAATTATTCAGGTGATTGCGTTGGTTCTTATGTTTTTCTTTGGGGACAGAAACAGGAATACACAGAAACCTGGTACGGCTTATTCTCCAAAGATGGAAAGCAAACGGAATCCATTGACGCTTTACAAATTGCGTGGTCAAACTCACCCGCTAAATCCAGTACGCCTCATATCGAAACGATATTTATCAATAATACTAAAGCCGATCAGAATATTGTTGTATCATCTAGAAGTGCGCATACAGCTTCAGTAAACAGCTATTTGCTGAGTCCCAGCGAGGCATACCAACTTTTCTCAACGCAAACCACCTCTAAAAATTCATCCGGGAATTCAGAATCATCCACACTCAACTCTGCTTCAGAAACTTCGAAGTCTGAGCCGAATAATTCCGATGGAAACTCAATGGAATCTTCCAAGTCCAACCTCATTAAATCTCAGTCTAACCAAGAGCGATTTAACAACCAGAATGTTACTATCCCTTCAGTATTGTTAACCAGTAAAAACGTCCCCAAAAAAGTAAAATACCATTGGAAATGCTTGCAAGAGAGTACCGATAAAAAAGCAGGTGGCGATGTTGAAAATGAAGCCGCAGAAGTGCCTATTTCCATCAAAAACGGAAATTCAAATACCATTTCCTTTAAAGCGCCATCTAAACCCGGGGCTTATCGATTATTTGTAACCATGGAATACGAAAACAAAGTAGCATATGCAAATTTTCCGTTCCAAGTGGCCGAATCCGACAAAGACTCCAAAAAATCCGCTGTGCGCATGAAAAAATACTCCATGGAAAGCTTCAATTCATCAACTAAATAATTGCTATGAAATCAACTTTACATAAAACAATTTTGATTTTCATAGGATTGCAACTTGCATTTCACGAAAATTCAAATGCGAGCATTGCACCTGAGAGTGTTGATGCAATCTCATCGGCTCAAAATGTCTCTGTCATTTCTTTCTCTACCGAGGTTAAACCTGCCTTTATTCGTGAATTGGTAAGAGATACTAATAAAATTAAAGGATTTGATTTTGGAGTTTTTCCAAAGAAACCTTTGGACAATTTGGAACGATTCAGCGTTTCTGGATACTATCGATTTATCACTAATTATCGAATTTTACAGGATGCTACAGCCATGATTCAGCGAGGTGGTTATGTAGAACAAGCCCAAACACCTACACATATTTTTGTTGGTGACGATTCTCAAATTCCACAATTATCCATGAATTTGAGCGGAAGTTTGGCTTCCAACACACGATTTTCAACAGATTTATATATTTGGTCGCCCATGACTGGTGCTGGACAAACTGAAAACGTAAAAGGTCTGAATTTGGGTGTTAGTTTAACGGGTACTCACGATTTCAAAAACGGTTCATTGAACATTATTGCGGGTGGTATCAATTGGTATGCGTTATCTCCGTTTACCTTTCATACCAATCCTGGGTTTCACCGTTATAGTGTTTTTGAACGCAATCCTTGGGATCCCCAAACCAAACATGCACTGGATCGATATAATACATTCTATACTCAAGGAGCATTGAACCAAGATACCCGTTGGGGACGTCAAGCGTTTCAAGGATTTATTGTTGAGGCCAACGATTTACCACATGGATTTCAAGTGGTAGGTATGTTCGGAAAAACCCAGTTGAACGGTGGAATGGCTCCGTTGCCCAACCAATCATACGGTGGAAAGATCAAGAAATCTTGGAATAAGAACTTTATCAGTTTGAATTCATTTAACAATCAAACCTATACCGACAGTTTACTTTCTAGAGGTATGGGTTACAATATTCACACCGCCGAATATAATTTAAACTGGAAAGGGTTCCTTTTTTCGGGGGAAGTTGGAGCTGGTCGTTATTTCAGCCCTTCCTACACTCGCGGCTGGGGTGAAGCTTTGGACTTGAAAATGAACCTTCCTAAAAAATGGTTAAAATCCGATTTGATGGTTCGCTACTATAGAATCAGTCCTAAGGTATTTAATAACTCATCGGTTTTTTGGAATTCTTCCATTCGCGAAGGCAACAATACATCGGTGGGAAGCAGCGATCAATTGGTATTAGCTCCTTTTGCGAGTGCCATGGTACCCGTTGGACAAACCACCAATAACCGAACGGGTCTAGAATTCAATTGGGAGTTTACATTAGGAAAATTAAAAACCTCCATAGGTTACACACGTTCTCAGGAATTGGAACGAATATCCTCCCAAATTACTTATTCTCATCCAGTTAATAATCTAGCACTTTCTCGTTTTTGGCGTTGGGGATTCCCCGCCGGTGTTGGCCCGTATGCCAATTTAACTAAAGTGTATCGCGGGGTTTTCGAAACTGTGAATCAAGTGGATGTCGATAGCAAAGGCATCCCCCAATATATCAAACATTTCAACACATTAGAACTTCATTCAAAATACAAAACCGCGGTATTAGGACACACCTTGTATTTGTATTATTTAGGAACGTATGCATCGGTACAATCTCGACCATCTTGGGTAACGGTATTTACGGAAGACGCTTATTTAAGAACCTATTACCATCAGTTGGAAGGATATTTATCATTGACTAAATCGGTGGTATGGGCCAATTATATTGGATGGGAACGGATAATCGCCAACTATGAAACGCAAGTAGATGCTCTTTCTCGTCGTCCTAAAAACCAGGAAGGATGGGGAATTGCAACGGGTTTAGACATTGAAATGTCGAAAAACGCGGGATTGTATTTACGTCAACGCTGGATGAATTACCGAGATCGCAGCTTTGTCAAAGATCAATATCAAGGATGGGAATCCACGTTGGAAATCAAAATTTTCTTTTAATAAACAAGACAATGAAATCAGTTAAACATATAGCGAGTTTCCTTTTGAGCATTGGTTTTTTGGCCAATACTTGGGGACAAGCAGGCAGCAAATTTCGAGTAACGGGTGGTGCACGGAGCATTGTGAGCAACAATCAAATCGAGGTATTCGATAGCATCCCAGACAAAACTACAGCCAAAGCGAACAATGGTGGTTATGCTTTGGTAGATTTGGGATTCAACATTACGCCCAACAAAAACACCGAAATTCTGGGAATGTTTCGTATTAACAATCAATATGGTGGTTTTTATGGAGCGGGTGTTACTTTCGATATTCGACAGTTGTGGATTAAAGGCATTATTGCGGATGTAGTGAGATATCAACTGGGGGATATTAACATTAAACAGACGCCATTTACCCTGTATAATCACAATGAAGATCAACTGATCTCCATGCCCAAAGTATTCGATTTACAACGTCAAATTGTAAATTACGAGTCCTTTTATAAAGACCATACTTGGCGTCAACAAGGACTTTCATTGGATTGGGGATTGGAATTCAATTCGCCTATTAAGGAGGTGAATTTCAATGGTTATTTACTGCGATTGAACTCCACCAATTTTGCTCAGACCTCGGAACGATTAATGGGTGGCGGAACGGTTGAAAGCAAATTGGGAAACAACCTAGTTGTAGCTTATAATTTAGCTTCGATTTTTGATGTTTCGGGTACCGCAATTAGTAATCAGTTGTATCATAATACGGTTCAAACCGGTTCATTTAAATACGCTCTCAATAAATTCAAATTACCCATCAAATTTGAAGGCGAATTCGGTTCGTCTGCTTTTGGAATTGATAATGACACGTTAGCACCAGAATTAAATGATTATTTTATTCACTCGGCAATTTCAACCCAATCCAAAAACAAAGAATCCAAGTATTCTTGGAAATTTAAATTGGGTTATTTGAATGTTGGACCTGATTTTAGAAGTCCTGGCGCTCAATCTAAACGTGTTGATTATAGCACTCAATCGGGCTTGTTTAATCGATATAAACAATCTCAAATGGATCGTCCACTTGGATGGGGAGATGCACAATGGCAGATTCCGTTGTACCGAATCGGTATTACCACAAAATTAATGGATTTCAATTATATGGTAAATCCGGTATTGCCTTACGGAATTGCAACATTCAATCGTCAGGGGATTTATGCTGAGGGTTTGGTAAATTTGGGAAGTGCACATAATGTGCTGAATTTTAGTCACTACGAACTTTCTGAAATCCGTGGACAAGGCACTGAGGAATTGCGTAGATTTAGAATGTCTAAATTAGAGCTTTCCAACAAACTAGGAAATTATTTCCACTGGAACCGCAAGTTGGATTTAACTCATTCGATCAGCTACCAATCTTCTGTTAGAAATTCAGATTTCGAATTTGAACGCGTTGACTATCAACTCATTCAAGGCTCTACTGGTTTAGAATGGGAATTTAGTTCAAATTTGGAGTGGTTAATTGGGTATACGTTGATCTATGGCAAAGGAAATGAAACCCGAGCAGAACGCAATATTTATGCAGAAATTATTGATTTTAAACCTGTTAACATCGACCAAAGACACAGTATTTTTTCAACGGGTTTAAAATGCAACTTTGGCGAAAACGCATATTTAGCGGTTATTTACCAAACTCAAAAATATCAAGATTTCTTGAAAACATATGACAAATACGCTATTAATCAATGGCAAATAATTTATAATTTAACGTTCTAACATCCCAAATAACAAAAACATGAAAAATAGAATTCAATTTATCGCAATTTCTTTGATCATTCCTTTCATTTTTGGGGGATGTCAGCGCGAAGATAAAACCATGGATGGTCCTAGTTTACAGGATTTGAATGGTACTTTCAATATGTTGTCGCCGTTCAAATGTTCAAAAACATCGGTCGACTTTTCCAAAGGAGAATCTGCGGAGTTCACCGCTTCTTTTTCGAAACTATGCAATTGGAGTATCCGAATTAAAGGTAATTTCTCTGGTGCACAAAAGTTCATAACGGGTAAAAGTCGCGTAATTGAGCCAGGGCAAGCTATTTGGGATGGTACTACTACCCTATTTCCGTTGTTTAGAACGGAACCCTGTTTGGCTACGTTGAAAATTGAAGGAGTAGCAGATAGTTTTGATTTGGCCATCGGAGTAAATGGTTTGCGCAAACCTGAAGGCTTTAAAATCGCCGACTTTGAAACCGGAATTTCTACCAAATGGTCTACGTTTATTCAATCGGGAGCAAACATGGATTTCAAAGTAAAAAACGATGCCTTTGTAGTAGAAGGTGGATCTTACTTAAATATGGCTGGAACCGTTAACTGGGATTGGCTAATCGGGATGATAGATTTTCCTGCTTCTGCTTATGGACAAACTCATTTCCCTTTGACCAATGTAGGTGAAGATGCTTACTTTAACTGTTTGGTATATGGTGTTCCCAATGTAAATGAAAGTCGAATTTTATTCCAATTTAGGGAAGATGACAACAACAATTCCAAATTTGATGCGTCAGCAGATGACCAATACGACTATGAAATGCGCGTAACTTGGGAAGGCTGGAAATTAGTGAGTATAAAATACTCTGAGTTAACACATTTGGTGAACGGGGCTCCAGCCACCAACAAGGGCAACAACCGTCATAATCCCAACAACTTAGTGATGGTTTCCATGTTGCACTTGGCCAATCCATCGATGGGCGGGGCCGCAACAAAAGTAGATTGCTTAATGTTTACAGATAAAAAACCATTGGAGTTATGATTTTTGATAATCATTGGAAACATGGATTTTTGAATGTCGTGTTTTCGGGGATGCTAGGACTGCTTACCGCGCAATCAACTTCCCCAAATTACAGTCAAAATAAGTCTCAAACTACAGCATTTCAAAACCAATCGAATACAAAAGCAGATTCTGATACCCCATCCTCAAAAAGTGGGGTTGATAAAGCCACTTTTGGTGTT
>CAYPYX010000004.1:15529-28566 GCA_964415065.1 uncultured Rhizobium sp. | reverse complement strand
TCCCCCAAAAAGGGAAAAACCAACCCGAATTCTAGTGTTGCAATCGACAACGATACTACCTCCCCAAAAAACTTTGAAAGAATGGATACAGTGTTGGTGCAATCTAAAAATTGGAAATTCAAGAGAAAAGGATTGTACGATGAAGCTTTGAAACCGGAACCTGAAAATATCAATGGGTTTTATGCCTTACAAATTCTGGATGAAGACTTAGGTAAAGATATTTGGATCAGTTTGGAGCCAAAATGCGTTAAATTAGAGAAAATATCCGACCAATCTGCACATCGAGGCAAACACAGTTTCCGACTAACTTGGGATAAAATTTCTGGGGGATGTACTTGGCTGGGAATGGGAATGGGTTGGGATAATTGGCAACCCAAAGATCTGTCGTCCGTATTGGATACGGCTTACTTAGAGCTTCATTTTAAATCACTTTCTGACACTATGACCAATTTGCCTTTGGCATTGGCCATGGAAGATTATTCGGGCGCACAATGTTGGTTGGGATTCGATTCAAAATGGCTCAACGAGCCCATTGTAACTCAACAATGGAATACGGTCCGAATTCCGTTGAAATCGTTTCCATTTGAAGATTTCGAAACCGATCCCACTTCGATCAAGCAGTTCATTATTCAGTTGGAAGCTGATGGTGATTTGTTAATTGATAATTTCCGGATAAGTCTTTAGTATTTCAAATATTACTTCATATTGTTCAAATTGAATTACACAACCAGTTTAACTTATAATAAATTGTTATTCAAATATTTAATACGATTTAATTCCACTCCATTATTAACCCAATTTCAACTCAAACATCATTAAAAATGTCTAAAAACCACATTTATAATTATCGTTTAATATTCGTTTGTTTCTTCATTTTCGGAGAGAGCCTTTTCCATTTCGGGGGAAGTTTTTTCCAATCAGCGGGAAGTAATTACCAACTTAGAGAGAGCCTTTTCCATTACGGGGGAAGTCTGCACGCTCAACCCCTTGGTAATCAACAAACGCTACCGAATGCTGCACCTGCATTTCGAAAAGTAAAATACGATCGCTGGGGACAGTTAAACAAGCTTACTCAAGAAGACAGTCTTTTTGATCGTGTCTTAGATCAAATTGTTGCAGGCATGTCGATCGAAGAAAAAGTAGGCCAAATGACCCAAATTGACCTAGGTGTCATTGCAAAAGGAGAACCATGTGCATTAAAACAACCAGTGGAATTGGATCCTGAAAAACTGCGAGTAGCCGTTGAAAAGTATCATGTTGGTTCTATCTTAAACGTAGGTTGTGGTTCGGGAGAGTTGAACTTAGAGGAATGGAAACGTATTGTTACTGGAATTAAAAGAGCGGAAAAACAAGGAAGTTATTTAGAGAACAAAAAAACACATATTCCCATTATTTATGGAATTGATGCAATTCACGGAGCCAATTATACAACGGGGGCGACATTATTTCCGCAACAAATAGCGCAAGCGGCTACATGGAATCCAGAAATGGTCCAAAAAGCGGCTGCTGCAACTGCAAGAGAAGTTCGTGCTTCTGGATTGGATTGGAATTTTTCACCAGTTGTTGATTTAGCCCGTCAACCTTTGTGGTCGCGTTATTTTGAAACGTTTGGTGAAGATGTATTTCTGAATCAGGTTTTGGTGGGTTCCATGATATCTGGTTATCAAGGTGTTCATGGAATAAACTTCATGAATTCATCTAAGCAAATTAGCTCTGATGCTGTTGCCGCATGTTTGAAACATTTCTTAGGTTATGGCATGCCTCTAAGTGGTAAAGATCGCACTCCAGCTTGGATTCCCGAACGTGAATTGAGAGAGTATTACTTACCCGGTTTCCAGAAAGCCATTCAGACAGGTGCGATGACTCTTATGATTAATTCTGGTGAAATCAATGGTACGCCTGTTCATATCAATTACGATATTCTGACAACTTTACTTCGTAAGGAATTGAATTTTAAAGGTATTGCAGTTACGGATTGGGAAGATATTTATAAACTACATCATACGCATAAAGTAGCAGCCTCCCTGGAAGAAGCCGTGAAGTTAGCCATCAACGCTGGTGTAGACATGAGTATGACGCCCAATGATTATCAATTTACGGAAATATTAATTAAACTCGTTAATAACCAAGAAGTTCCGATGTGGAGAATTGATGAGGCGGTAAAACGAATATTGCGTGTAAAACACAAAACAGGCATTTATTTGGATGCCGAATCCAAGCAGGTTTTCAATGTGTTTGACTATGTAAATTTAAACAATATTGGTTCCATTGAAAATCCGTCAAGCTTATCCGAAAAGCAGTCGGTTTCATCCGACAAGGTACGCAGTTTATCCGAAAAACAGCCTAATTCCAATGAAAGTCAATCTACTTCATCTCGCACGCTGTCCGGTTCAACCGAAAGTCAACCCAGCTCAACCGATTGGATACTCAATTCTACTGATGAACACCAAAAACTAGCTCTTTCTATTGCAGAGGAATCCATCACTTTGTTAAAAAACGAAAATAATGCGCTTCCTCTAAAATCTAGTCAAAAAATCCTACTATTCGGGAATGCAGCTCATTCCATGAACTTACTCAATGGCGCATGGACTCATACCTGGCAAGGCGATGATTCACGTTATCAAATTTCTAAAAATCCAGCAACCCCTACTCTTTATCAGGCATTGAAACAACAACATGCTCAGGTGGTTTGTTTATTCGATTCAGTAAGCGGAAAATCCGATTCAGTTGCCTTGAATTCCCAAGCATTTGGAAGTAAAAAGTATTGGAAATTATTAGATATAATAGTAGGTGCGGATGCTGTAGCGGTATTGAGTATTGGAGAAAAACCTGGCACGGAAATCCCCGGAAATATTCATGATTTAACCATTAATGTTTCCGAATCTGACAAACAATTATGGGCATATTTTAAACGCAGAAACATTCCCGTTATTTTAGTTTTAAATACGGGAAGACCTCGAATTGTAACTTCGTTGGTTGAGCAATCCGATGCCGTAATTCAAGCCTATTTATCTGGGGATTTCGGAGGAAAAGCTATAGCAAACACCTTATTGGGTTTGAATAATCCTAGCGGAAAATTACCGTACACCTATCCGCGATTTGCGGGCGACATCGTGCATTACGACCATAAGCACACTGAAAAAAACGACACGAAATTTGGGAAAACGGCATACAATCCTCTATTTGATTTTGGACATGGGTTGAGTTATACAGAATTCAAATATGAGAATTTATCAGTGATTCCTCAGCAACTTCCTCGCACTATTGATGATAAAACCATCTTAGAAAAGAAATCCTCAGAGTCACAACAATCCAGCACGCTCAATCAATCAATTAACTCGTCAGAATTTCCTATAAAATCCAAAAATAACAGTCAATCCAGCACGCTTAATCAATCCAGTAATTCAGCTAAGATTACAAGTGCGGAAAATGAAAAATCCATTCCCCTGCAAGATGTAGATTTAAATTCAATAACTAAAAATTGGGAAACTTACGGTTACACGGTGGATATTGATGTAACCAATACGGGTAAAGTTGCAGGTCGCGAAGTAGTTCAAATATATGCTAGCGATTTGTTTGCAAGTATTACCCCTTCCGATAAGCGATTGATTGCATTTCAAAAGACACCTGTTTTACAACCCGGCGAAACCCTTCATTTGAGATTATTTTTCGGAATTGAACAGTTGAGTTTTATCCATAAAGACTTGAAGCGAGTGGTAGAAAAGGGTGATTTTGAAATTCGAGTAAACCAATTAAAGCAAACCATTTATTTTCCTGAGAATATTGAATTTCATTAATACATGCATTTAGCTTCTGTAAAAACTAAAGCAATTTGGCAAATAAAAACATACTTCCTTAAACCATGAATCTAATAAAGAAATCATCATCCGCAAAAAACTGGATGCAACGAATAGGCATTGCCACAAGTTTAACTTTGGGATTTTCCCTTTTTTCTACTGCCTGTGAGCAATCTGATCCCCCGAATAAGCCAACAGTTATCCGCGATTCTGGTGACATTATATTTTCTGGTTACGGTTGGAAAATTAAAGAGAGCAGCTGGCCAGTGGGACCGGGTCCAAATGTGTTTAATAAAGACAGTTTGGTTTGGGTAGATTCTAAGGGATACTTACATTTAAGAATTGACTTTATCAACGGCAGATGGCAGACTTCCGAAGTTGTTTGCACAGAAAATACGGGTTATGGAACCTACATTTTTACCGTTGGAAGTGATGTTGCCACATTAAATGAACGTGTTGTTGTTGGGTTGTTTACATGGGATAATAATTCATTTTTTTCAGCGGCTAACAGCGAAGTGGATATTGAATTTTCTAAGTGGTTTAACGCCAATGATTCATTAACATTGACTTATTCAGTTCAGCCTGTTATTTTCGATAATCCCATTGCCTATTCTGAGCGTTCCCACAAGCCTAAAATGGCTGTTTCTGCCTTGAAAGGAGTCACTACTCATGCATTTACTTGGAGACCTGAACTAATTTCATGGAAGTCTTTCTTGGGGGATACGTATCCAGGGAATCAACAAATCGCTTCTTGGCAATTCGATAACACCAATCAGCCTCGGGTTAAAACAGAGGGTGGAATTTCTTCGGATCCAATTGTGATTCCAGAACCGGGAGTAACCACGAATCCCAGAATTAATTTATGGTTACTTGGTGGACAAGGTCCCAGCGATGGCAAACCGGTAGAACTGATTATTCGCTCGTTTAAATATATTCCACAGTAATACAATAATGCTATAAAAAAACAAGGGCCACCTTTTCAGGCGGCCCTTATTTTTGAAATAATATGAATTAACTTAACCGAAGTTAGAAGTTACTTATTTACTGAGAACTGCTTGTTCAAAGTTCCATTTGCAGTTTGTACAGATAAAATATACAAACCGTTTTGGAAACCCGTTACATTCAATTGATTGTTAACAGCATTTGTAGTGAATCGCTCAGATACTAATAATTTACCACTCAAATCGAATACTTGAGCTGCAGTGATATTTGAATTGCTGTTGAAATACAATACCCCTTCAGTTGGGTTTGGATACACGTTCAATGAAGTAGCTACCAAAGCAGTCGCATCGTTTGTTTGACATGCAGTACATTTAGCCCAACAAACTACAGGATAAGTAGTATCACCAGTTACAACGTTGTAACGGTTTGTAAATCCACCGGTTGTTTTTGTGCAAGGCTCTCCGCCTGAGAATTTCTCATCATTAGCCCATCCATCAGCAGTGAATTTATATTCGATTGTATCTCCAGCAAACAATGGCACAGTAACTGTGTAAATGCTGTCTTTGTTATCATCGGTCATTGCGATGCAAGATCCACACCAGCCGTTGAATGTACCATTCAAATTAACAGTAGAATAAGATCCACCGAAGCCACGAATATCTACTTGGAAAGTTACATTCGCTTTTTCTTTAGTGTTTGCGCATGAAACACAAGATTCCCAACAAACTACATCCAATACTGTTGCACCTGTAATTTTCAAGAAACGATTGGTATAACCTGAAGTGGTTTTAGTACAAGATGAACCTTCCTGCAAGCTCTCTTGGCCGTTCCAGCCATCCAAGGTATACTTAAATTCAATAGAATCTTGAGGCAAAGGTAATTTCACTTCCCAGATTCCGTCTTTATCATCGTCTAACATGGGATTACAAGATCCGCACCATCCATTAAATGAACCATTTACATAAACACCGGTAAACGATGCACCTGCATATTTGTTCATATCTACTTTAAAGGTAACATCATTGGTACACTCAGAGCAACTTGCCCAACATACATTACTAAATACTTTGTTGCCTGTTAGTTTAGCAAAACGATTGGTAAAACCAGATGTGGTTTTAGTACAAGATGAACCTGCAGTTAACTTTTCATCGTCGGCCCAACCATCTACTTGGAATTTATATTCAATGGAATCGTCGGTTAATTCGATGGTATCAGAATAAACTTTATCTCCATCAGCATCTGTCATTTCATTCGCATTTCCACTCCATCCGTTGAATGTACCTGAAACATATACTTTAGAAAATGATTTTCCGTATTGCTTCATGTTAACATTGAAAACAACAGTCTTTTTAGTTACTTGAACACAAGCATCACAACTGTTCCAGCAAACTTTATCTAAAGTAACATCACCGTTCAATTTCACAAAACGATTGGTGAAACCAGATGTGGTTTTTGTACAGGTGGTTCCTGCTGTTAGGTTTTCTTGTCCATTCCAACCGTCTAATGTGAATTTGTACTCAATAGAATCGGCTGTAATCTCAAATGTACCTTCCCAAACACCGTCTTGATCAGAGTCTGTTAAGGGATTACAAGTTCCGCACCAGCTGTTGTAGGTACCATTAACATATACCGCTGAATACGATGTAGCGGAATAATTGTTCATGTCTACCTTAAAGGTGACATTTTGCTTGGATTGAGCGAATGCCGCAACGGACGCCAATCCAAAAACCAATAATGTGTAAAGTTTTTTCATTCTTTTAAAGCTTTTTTCAAACTTAATCAGATAAAATCAATTATTGTAAATTAAACAATAAGATTTTGACTAATAAGCTTATACAAAGGATTTCGACCTTCATATTGCATCTTAGAACTTTACAATAACCCCAGCTCAACTATTTATTATTATTTAATATTTTGATTCCGTTTATTACAATAACCAAATTGTCACAACAATGTAATTATTGTATAAAAATCTAGATTCTACATAGGTATATCTTCGTGAAATCCATTGACAATAGGATTTAATATCCCTCCTATTTTGAGTTCTCCTAGGTTTTGGGGATTGCAGTTACGGTTTCAAACAGTGATTCCGTTAGAGATTCAAACAGGAATACTTTTTTTGCAATTTTCGCAAAAAGTACTCCTATTATTTTTTCAACATGAGCGGCAATCTTGAAATATTTTGATTAATTTGCTATCATATTTTTGTTAAAATATTTACCAAAATGCTACTTCATTGTTATTCTTACTTCAGCCTTCGATACGGATTAATGAGCCCCGAAGACATTATTCGCTGGGCGCAAAGCCAAGCAGATATAATGGGTGAACCATTGTGTGTATTGCTTGCCGATATTAATAATGTGAGTGGAGTCAGTAATTTTCAACGCGAAGCAAAAAAACATCCCGGAGTAATTGCCTTAACCGGTGTGGATGTGCGAAATGGCGACGAATCCCTGTATACCTTAATCTCCCAAAATCAGCATGGATTTGCACAAATCAATCAATTTCTCACGGAATACATTCACAAAAACCAACCGTTCCCGCAATGGGCTCCCACCCTGCCCGATGTATACGTTTTATATACCTTTAAAAAAGCATCTGCCTTCCGCCCGAAAGATATTCCATTAAATGCCGTTTTAGGGGTGACGCATCGAGATATACGTCAACTGCCTTTGTCGCAATGGAGGTTTCATCCTCAACGGTTAATTGCGTACCATCGGGCTGTGTTGAGAACTCCAGACGACTATCTAACCCACACTTTACTCAGGTGCATTGACCACAATTGCTTGTTAACCAAACTCAACCCCTTGGCCACTTGTTCACAGCACGAAATCCTCCTGTTCATGCACGAATTGAAGAAAAAATTTGCACTCTATGCTTCACTGTGGAATCAGTCCTCGCAGCTGCACCCATTTCAATGGATGTTCGAATTTGACGTCCCCCAAAACAAAAAAACGTACACCGGAGATCCCGACGAAGACTATAGAATGATGCGGGACTTGGCTTTTGAGGGATTGAAATACCGATATCCGAAATACACGTTTAAAACTACTGAGCGGTTGGAAAAAGAAATGAAATTGATCTACGAGCTGGGATTTACCGCGTATTTTCTCATCAATTGGGATATCTGTCGTTTTGCGCGCGAGCGCGGCTTTTTTTATGTGGGACGGGGAAGCGGAGCCAATAGCATGGTGGCGTATTGCTTGCGCATTACGGATGTTGATCCTATTGATTTGGACCTGTATTTTGAACGATTCATTAATCCCTTCCGAAGTAGTCCGCCCGATTTTGATATTGATTTTTCTTGGCAAGACCGTGACACTGTAACGGATTATATTTTAACCAAATATGGGAATGGGCATTCGGCCCTACTGGCCACATACAATACGTTTCAAACCAATGCGGTAGTTCGAGAATTGGGCAAAGTGTATGGCTTACCCAAATCGGAAATTGATGCCCTTCTCGAACGGCATTCCTATTTTTCTCCTAAAGAATTTGAGCAATTTTTGCCCGACGAAAACACGGTTAAACACTCCCGAGATTCGGTGTATAGCACCCCTGGGGTTGGACAACGCGTGCGGAATCGGGTGATGCGTAGTAGCGCAACAACAAGCAATAGTCAAAGCGGAAGTAGCGGATATGGAGGAGTTGGTACAACTCGAGCGGGAAGCAATGCAGTGGCGGAAACTCGAACGGGAAGCAGGCCAACTCCAACAGCAAGAAATGTGCTGGCGCCAACTCAAATAGGAAACAACGCGGCAATACCCATTCGAACAACTACATATGAATACGACACCGACACCGCGGAACTTCATCCCGATAAAGAATCGTTGTACAGCGAATTATTGAGGCATGCACAAAAAATACACAACTTACCGAATTATCGCAGTTTGCATGTTGGAGGTATATTGATCTCTGAAAAGTCCTTATATCACTATTCTGCACTGGATTTACCGCCAAAAGGCTTTCCATCGGTTCAATTTAGCATGCTAGAAGCAGAAGATTTGAACCTAGCTAAATTTGATATTTTGAGCCAACGTGGGCTTGGACACATCAAAGACGCCGTGATTTACGTGCGCGAAAACCGAGGAATAGAACTCGATATTCATCGGATTCAAGAATTTAAAAACGATGAGAAAATTGCGCGCATCATAGCCCATGGCAATACCATGGGCTGCTTTTACGTAGAAAGTCCCGCTATGCGGCAACTTTTAAGAAAATTGCGATGCCGTGATTACCTGACTTTAGTGGCAGCAAGTAGTGTGATTCGACCGGGAGTTGCCCGTAGCGGGATGATGCGCACTTTTATTGAGCGACATATTGATCCCCAAAAACGAAATGAGGCACACCCCATCATGCAAACCATATTGCCGGAAACCTATGGAATTATGGTGTACCAAGAGGATGTAATTCGAGTGGCCAATGAATTCGCGGGCTTGGGACTAGCGGAAAGTGATGTACTCCGAAGAGGCATGAGTGGTAAATTCCGTAGTCGGGAAGAATTCCAAAAAGTGAAAGACCAATTTTTTGCCCAAGCCAGCGCGAAAAAACATCCCCCAAAGCTCATTCAGGAGGTATGGCATCAGATTGAAAGTTTTGCAGGATACAGCTTTGCTAAGGGACATAGTGCGAGCTATGCCGTAGAGAGTTATCAGAGTTTACACCTTAAAACCTACTACCCGTTGGAATTCTACACCGCGGTAATCAATAATTTCGGGGGATTTTATCGCACGGAATTCTATGTTCACGCAGCCAAAATGTGTGGAGCAGATGTTCAACTACCTTGCGTTCAAAACAGTGGTGGACTTACGCGAATCAAAGGTTCCACCATTTGGTTGGGATTGGGTTTGATTCAAGGAATGGAAGCTCAATTAATCCAGAGAATTGAACGCGAACAATTATTGCCTTTTATAGATTTAGACGATTTTAAAAATCGTTGTCAACCGGGACTTGAGCAATTCAAATTACTCATACAGATTGGTGCATTGCGATTTACGGACAAGTCGCGCAAAGAATTATTGTGGGAGGCCCATGCACTTTACGCTAGCGAAAAAAAGAAAACACCCAAAAAATCCAGTTCCGATAAAGCCATAGAACGGTTAGGCGATTTGGCTCAACCGGTTTTATTTCGAGAAAAAACAAAAGAGTATGAATTACCATCGCTAGAAGACAATCCGATTGAGGTAGCCATTGACCAGCGAGAATTATTGGGATTCACATTGGTCAATCCATTTGAGTTGGTTGAGCCTGACTCGATTCCAGAATCTCAAATTCGAGGTCGCAAGCTGCATGAACTTTTAGGTAAATCCATTTACATTGAAGGACGTTTGGTTACGGTGAAGCCCACCAAGACTATTGGTGGTAAGGAAATGAACTTTGGAACGTGGCTAGACCGGGATGGCTACTTTTTTGATAGTGTCCATTTTCCGCCTGTTGTAGCGCGATATCCCTTTAAAGGCCGGGGTATTTATCGTTTGTGGGGTGTTGTTATTGAAGATTTCGGAGTAGTAGCATTGGAGGTTGCAAAAATGGAAAAACTGGGAGTAAAACCGGATCCTCGCAGTTAAAGTTGCATAAAAAGAGCAACATTGGCAATGGAATTATTCCTATTTACATATATGTGGTAATAAGGTTGCTCAGAGGGCAATTAGCTTGCACTAACACGAATTACCTACTATTTGTTAGTTTGTTCAGAAGGTAATTAACCTACACTAGGTTGCACAGAAGGCAAAACGCTTCAATTAGTTTGCTCAGAAGGTGCTTTAACAAACATATCCGTGAATTCTGCAATAATAAAAATTCGATAATGAATGCCTTTACGAACGCGAACCGCGGCAATAATAGTTCCAATCAATTCCAAAAGATTCAATACAACAACAGCAATAACATACGCGAGGTAATCGTTGTTTACATCCTTTTCGTGGAGAAAAAATATAGAAATTGTCCACCAAAAAGCGGCACTATTAAAACCAACCACTGATAATTGACTGAGCAACGCTTGTGTAGAGTGCCAACGAACAAAATAAGTTGCTTTTCGATTGGCTAAGAAAAATATCAGTGAGGCAATTAAATTTACAATTGGAATAGGTAAGCCAGCCATCACTGCAACAAGCGACATAATATATCCGTTAGACGCGTATTCGCGCTCGTGCTCGGATGACTGTGGAATCAGTTCGTTTTTCATAAACATCCAAACTTAACGAACATCCACCGAAAAGCAAAATCAAGTAACTGATATCAACGCAATTACTTTAATCAGTAGGTTTGAATTAATACGTCAGTAGGAATATTCAGTCTCTCATGAAGTTGACGAATCATTTCCAAAGAAAGTTTTCTTTTTCGATTCAATATTTCACTTGCCCTACTTTTCAAGCCTACAATTTTTGCTAAGTCACTTTGATTATAGCCCATTTGCTCCATTCTAAACTTAATTGCTTCAATTGGATCAGGCAAACCGATTGGAAAATGCATATCTTCATATTTCTCAATTAGGATTCCAAGAACTTCCAGCTCATCACTTTCTGGTGTTCCAAGTTTCGCATCGAAAATAACTTCTAATCGCTCCAAAGCTTCATTATAATCTTTTTCGTTTTTTATAGGCTTTATTTCCATGGCATTTATATTAAGTTAGCATTAATCTTATCATATTCGGCATGAGTTCCAATAAATCGAATCCAAATCATTTGATGGTTGTAATTTATTTTAACAATTAATCTGTAATTGTTTCCCTTTATATTGAATACAATTCGATTGTCATTTAAAATACTAGCACTCGGAAATTCTCTTTTCACGTCATTTGGAGTTTTCCATTGGGCACTGCTTGTTTCTTGAAACCAAGATTTTAGTTGTTGTTCTGAATCAGGATGAGACTCCCAAAAAATCCGCAATATTTTTTTTGAAATTATCCTCAATTCTTTAGTTTTATACAAAGATATAAAAAGTTCCCGAAACGGGAATTAAAAATTTAGCTATTTTTTTGCGCAATCCATTAGGATGTTTGCAAACTTACAGAAATAATAAAACTAGCTCGATTCGGGTTTTTTAGCTTTTCCATATCTGATTAATTAATGATAATCCACAATTTGTACATCGTATGCATAATTATCGATCCATTTGAAAATGATTTAACCTATTGATATTCCTCCACACTCCTAACCATGCAATTGAATATACTTCACATTGATGGAATAAAAATAAATCCAATACATCAGAATCAAACAAAATACAAATATTCGAACCCAGGTTTTCTTAAGTTGAAGTTGAATCCATTGATAAAACTCAAACAAGAAAGTGTTTGAGGTAACCCATTCATACAAACGGATGAATGGAAAAAGACACCAAAGAAGCGTAGCTGAAAATCCTAAAAAATTCAATCGAAAAGAATGCGTGAAATCGCCATAAAGAAATGCCAAAACAGCACGTGTAGATCCACAACTAGGACATTCCTTTCCCGTGATGCCCTTAATCCAGCAAATGGTGGATTGGCCCAAAATAAAATCGCGAAAGCCGATTGCCAAAATCACCAAAAGAAAGGCCAATAGCCAAATTCGTTGGGTGATTCGATAAAATCGTGCTTTCGCGAACATTAAAATTTATAATTGCCGGTGCAACTAACTAAAGCGTGAGCTATTACAGCAACATACATTCAATACATGCTCTATTTACTTGCGCAATAGGTAAAAACATACTCACATTACAAGAACATTTTGTAAATGCTCGGTACTGCCTCAGCAAAAATAATCGTTGTAGTTTTATGACATTAATAAAACATTTTGAAGACGCTCCATATTCTTTTGACGGGTTGCGCCCATAATCAGAAATAAGTCAACAATCGACCAAATTCCGCAACCTCCTAAGGTTAAAAGCTTACCTACACCCATACCGGTATCACCAATCATAAAACGATCAATACCCAAAGCACCTGCTAAAATAGATACAATTAAAATAGTAGTAGGATCCTTGAATTCAATCATCTGAATGTTAATCATTTTGGATTCGTCTAAATTCAATAATTGTTCGCGAATTGCGGGGAGCTGATGACTTTCGAAAAACTTCGAATTGGTCATTAAAAACATGTCAACTTTACTTGATTCCATAGCGTTATTTTTGTTGTAAGTTTCAATAATACATCAATTTATTGATTCTATCATCTAAACTCAAATAATTATCACTATCCGAATCTAAGGTTTCAATTCACACGTACCGAACCACTTGTAGCGATTGCGTGCCACCCAACGATATGCCGCATTACTTAAAATCCTATCTCTTCAATTCACACGTACCGAACCACTTGTAGCG
>CAYPYX010000004.1:9867-15429 GCA_964415065.1 uncultured Rhizobium sp. | reverse complement strand
CGCATTACTTAAAATCCTATCTCTTCAATTCACACGTACCGAACCACTTGTAGCGATTGCGTGCCACCCAACGATATGCCGCATTACTTAAAATCCTATCTCTTCAATTCACACGTACCGAACCACTTGTAGCGGTTGCGTGCCACCCAACGATATGCCGCATCGCGTATGAATTTGGGTATTAATCGAAGTAGCCAATAAACGGTCTTCCCCACAAAGCCTGAATCCTTTAGGATATTCAAAACCGCGTTGGATTCAAAATAAACTTGTTCTTTTACCACCCGATGATTACCCTCCGACTTCAATTCAGCTGCATCCGAATTCTCCCTATCAATCGCTTCCACCCCGCTCAATTCTCTGTTGTTTAAATTCAAATTGCTTAATACCACCTTATGGTAAACAACAGAATCCGGCGCAAGGCCGGATTCCATTTGATACTTTTTAATAAATTCCTTTCCCTCTGCCGACTGCAATGAACGCAATTCAAAACGAGATTTACGATCAATTTTCCGAATCCACTTCACCCAAAAATTACACAGGTTGCATACACCGTCGAAATATACAACTAACCTAATTTTGTTATTTTTAGGACTAATCATTCGAAAGATTCAGTTTTGCAGGCATGAACATTTAAACTATCCAAATTCCATCCTCTGAACACGGGATGAAATTTTTCTACTCACGTAAAATGCTCAATTAGTGGTGGTGTCCACCAGGACCATGAACGTGACCATGATCCAATTCTTCTTCGGTTGCTTCGCGCACTGCTAATACCTTACCTTCAAAGCTCAATGCTTCACCCGCTAACGGATGATTAAAATCCATCATAACAGTGCTATCGGTAATTTCAACCACTTTGCCATCCATAGGATTGCCGTCTTGATCTTGCATTGGTAAAATTGCACCAATTTGAAGAATATCAGCAGGTACGTCCTCCCCTTCAAAAATATTTTTTGGCAATTCAACCATGTACTGGTCGCTTGCTTCACCATAACCTTCTTCTGCTGTAAGAGTAAAAGAAAATGTATCTCCCACGGCCAAACCATCCAACTTTTCATCGAAAGCAGGTAATGTTTGACCAATACCGTGAATAAACATCAACGGTTGCTCCTCAGAAGCGTGGTCTGCAAGTTCTCCGTTGTTTAAAGTCAACGAATACGATAGACTCACTACTCGTTGTGGGGCAATTTTATTGATTTCCATGTTTCAAAGTACTATATAAATATTGGAATTTCTATCGTTTGTTCACGATAACCCGTCTAAATGTGAATAAATACCGATAAAATATGGGTATATTCTTTCTATTTCACCCAAGATTTTTGTAGTTTCGGGGGATATGAATTCTGCCGAAGCACAACTTCGTATTCAACAATTAACCAACGAATTACGCAATCACAATTACCGCTATTATGTTCTTTCCGAGCCCTCCATTTCCGATTTTGAGTTCGACCAACTCCTCAAAGAACTGGAGCACTTAGAGCAACAATTCCCCGAATTAGCATCCCCAGAAAGCCCTACCCAAAAAGTAGGAGGCACCGTTATTGATGGTTTTCAAACCATTAAACACCGCAGGCCCATGCTTTCATTAGGCAATACGTACAATGAATCTGAATTGCGCGATTTCGATGAACGTACCCGAAAATCTACCGGTTTGGAACAAATTGAATATGTGTGTGAACTTAAAATTGATGGACTGGCTATTTCCGTTTTTTACGAAAACGGACAATTGGTTCAGGCCGTTACTCGTGGCGATGGAATCCAAGGCGATGTGGTTACCGAAAACGTAAAAACCATTCGTAATTTACCCAAAATCATACGCGGGAATTTTCCTCAATCCTTTGAAATACGCGGAGAAATTTTTATGCATCGCAAAGGTTTTGAACGCCTCAATCAAATTCGTTTAGAAGCAGGTGAAACCCCATACGCAAATCCCCGAAATGTAGCATCTGGTTCGCTTAAAATTAAAGACAGCGCAGAAGTAGCTAAACGTCCGCTCGATATTTTTTTATATCAACTTTACGAAGACGAAAATCGATACTCCACCCATTGGGAAACCTTAGAATCAGCAAAATCTTGGAACTTACCCGTTCCTCAAACAGCCAAAAAATGTCTAGGTATTGACGAAGTACTTTCCTTCCTGCATGAGTGGGATGAGAAACGACATGAATTGAGTTTTGATACCGACGGGGTTGTTATTAAAGTAAACGACAAACGACTTCAGGAAGAACTTGGTTTTACAGCGAAAACTCCCCGTTGGGCCATTGCATATAAATTTCAAACTGAAACCGCTTCCACTCCCTTGTTGGGCATTACGTACCAGGTGGGTCGAACCGGCGCCATCACTCCTGTAGCAGAACTTCAACCGGTTGCTTTGCTTGGCACTACGGTAAAACGCGCTAGTTTACACAATGCCAACGAAATGCAGCGTTTGGATATCCGTTTAGGCGACACGGTATTTGTGGAAAAAGGAGGTGAAATCATTCCTAAAATTGTGGGTGTAGATTTTGCGTTGAGACCTACGAATTCTGTCCCCTTAAACTACATAACTCATTGTCCGGAATGCAACTCGGAACTGATTCGACAAGAAGGCGAAGCCCAACACTACTGCCCTAACGATGAATTTTGTCCACCGCAAGTGGTTGGAAAATTGGAACATTTCATTGGCAGAAAAGCCATGGACATTCAATCGGTTGGAAGTGAGTTATGCGAAACGCTGTATCGCCATGATTTGGTGAAAGATATTGCGGATTTTTATGAATTGAAATTAGAGGATTTATTGCAGTTGGATCGCATGGGCGACAAATTAGCCAGTAATATTATTCGAGGCATTGAAGAGAGCAAGTCTCAACCGTTTGAACGTGTTTTGTTTGCCATGGGAATACGTTATGTGGGTGAAACGGTCGCTAAAAAATTAGCCACAGCATTAATAAGCATTGATAAATTAATGTCTGCAACTTTGGAGGAATTGATTGCCATTGACGAAATTGGAGAACGTATTGCAGAAACGGTTGTTGCCTATTTCAAGGAGCCGAAACATCGGGAATTGGTTGAACGATTAAGAAATGCAGGTTTACAATTCGAAGCTGTTTTACAAGAAAAACTGGGTGATTCACTTCAAGGAAAATCGTTTGTTATTTCCGGTGTTTTTGAAAAATATTCACGCGATGAACTCAAAGAATTGGTGGAACAACACGGCGGTAAAATGGCCTCTGGCGTAACTTCTAAAACCCATTTTTTGATAGCTGGATCCGGCATTGGTCCCTCAAAATTGGAAAAAGCTGAAAAATTAGGCGTACCTTTAATTTCTGAAGACGATTTAATTCAAATGATCCATGGAAACTCCCAGTCTTAATATACCCAAATGGAAATTGAGTTTACTTAAAACCAAGTATGCAGCTCAACGATTGCCTGCTTCAAAAAACAGCAAATCCAACTCCAACGACCGTCAAGATCCACAAAAACTTCCTGGATTTCAACAACTTAAACACATCACACTGTATATGAGTGCTTATCAATTTCAGCGACATAGACAGGTCATTTTGGAGTTTATTGATTATCTACACAAGAACAACAAAATAGTTCATTCCATCATTGTGTACCAAACACGCGATTCAAAAGCCGTTGTGAATGATTCAGGCAGCGATACCACTCACCTTATTTTGAAAGACTTCAACTATTATGGCGTCCCCAAAACAGAAACAGCAAAAAAAGCGGTCAATCGCAACGTGGATTTATTCATCAATTTAGATCCCAATGGAGGTTTAACGATGCTGGGATGTGCGGCAGAAGCGAATGCTATCCATTCGATCAGTCCCTATCAACCACAATATCAATCGTTTTTTAATATCCTGATGAAAGAGTCAAAAGATGACGATTTGTATCAGTACATTTGCAGTATTAAATCATTTTTCAATCACCTATCATGAAGGAATTTATAGGCACCGGAGTTGCACTCATCACTCCATTTAAATCCGATTACAGTATCGATTTTACGGCATTAGCTAATATCGTAGAACATCAAATCAGCAATGGTACCGACTATTTAGTGGTTTTAGGTACCACTGGCGAGAGCGCAACACTCAGTAAGGAAGAAAAGCGTGCTGTAATGGATTGCATTATTGAAGCCAATAACGGTAGAGTTCCTTTGGTTTTAGGTATCGGGGGAAACAACACATTAGCTGTTGCCGAAGAATTTCAGAATACCAACCTCGAAGGGTTTTCGGCAATACTTTCCGTGAGTCCGTATTACAACAAACCCAATCAAGAAGGGATATTCCGCCACTATGAATATCTGGCAGAACGCAGTCCCCTTCCTATCATCATTTACAACGTACCCGGAAGAACGGGCAGCAATATGACTGCTGAAACACAACTGCGTTTGGCACAACTTCCTAAAATCATTGCCACCAAAGAGGCCAGTGGAAACATGGAACAAGTGATGCAAATCATTGCTCAAAAGCCCCAGGATTTCTTGGTGATTAGCGGTGATGATGCATTAACTTTTCCCCTAATGGCTGCTGGAGCATCCGGTGTTATTTCGGTTATTAATCACGCATTTCCTCTGGAATTTTCGGGGATGGTTAGAGCGTGCTTAAATGGCAATTGGGATACCGCACGCACACTTCATTACCAAACGATGCCAGCCGCAATTCAAATTTTTGCGGATGGAAGTCCCGGCGGAATCAAAACGATGTTAAACGAAATGGGGTTGTGCGAAACCGTGGTTCGTCCTCCGTTATACCAAGTCAACCCTTCCGTTGAAGCCAGTCTTCGAGCAATGGTGAAGAAATAAATCCATCGAAATACATACACCATCCAGGAATTTCCAGCAGCTCATCATCTTTCCATGAATCCAAACCTCAATCCAAATAACGAACATTTAAGTAAGCAGGACAAAGACTTTGAAAAAGTTCTTCGTCCTGCGGAATTTGATGATTTCACGGGACAAGAAAAAATCCTCGAGAATCTTCGTGTATTTGTTGAAGCGGCTAAAATGCGAGATGAAGCTTTGGATCACGTTTTATTGCATGGTCCTCCGGGTTTGGGTAAAACCACTTTGAGTCACATTGTTGCCAATGCTTTGGGAAGTTCTTTAAAAATAACTTCCGGCCCTGTTTTAGAAAAGCCTGGTGATTTGGCAGGTTTGTTAACCAATCTTCAAAAAGGCGACGTTTTATTTATTGATGAAATTCATCGATTGAGTCCGGTAATTGAAGAGTATTTATATTCTGCTATGGAGGACTATCGAATTGATATCATGATTGATACTGGTCCGAATGCTCGTAGTGTTCAAATTGCGTTGCAGCCCTTCACATTGGTTGGCGCAACCACCCGAAGCGGTTTGCTCACCGCTCCCCTTCGTGCACGATTCGGCATCAATTGTCGTTTAGAATATTACACCGCAGAATTATTGACCAAAATTGTGAGTCGAAGTTCGGAAATTTTACGAACTCCCATCCACGATGAAGCTTCGTATGAAATTGCCCGTCGAAGTAGAGGAACTCCGCGTATTGCCAATGCTTTATTGCGCAGAACACGCGATTTTGCACAAATAAAAGGCGA
>CAYPYX010000004.1:8479-9767 GCA_964415065.1 uncultured Rhizobium sp. | reverse complement strand
ACGCACAAAGCATATACGCACCTTGGAAAAATCCCCAGTCAAGGTAGAAATACGTTATTTTAGTTTTTCGGAGGATGATTTTTCGAGGGATGTTTTTTCAAGGGATGTTTTTGCGATAGAAGTTTTTATTCTGGAAAGAGTCGATTCATAAATCAAAAAATAAATTCGTTTCGCTTTAACGGTAATTTTCAAGAGCTTACTTATCCATAAATTTCACTACTCAGGCAATTTTTCAGATTAGATTCATAAATTATTTTCCGTTGAAGCGCAATTTCTAATAGAATTAAACCCATGAATATCGAGCAACAAATCAAAAGCAAAGCCCTGGAATTGGGATTCTTGGATTGTGGATTTGCAACCGCTCGAAGATTAACAGAGTTTGAATCTCAAGTTAAAGATTGGTTGAATCGGGGTTATCACGGCGAAATGCATTATATGGAAAATCATTTCGACAAACGTTTGGATCCCACACAATTGGTCAATAATGCCAAAACGATAATCGTTCTAGCCTATAATTATTATCCCTCAATAATACAAAATAACGAAGCGCCGCAAATTGCCAAATACGCATTGGGCGAAGACTACCACAAAGTAGTTAAAGATCAATGCTTTTTACTCTTACAATACATTCAACAATTACTCCCTAACACCCAGGGTCGATGTTTCGTTGATTCTGCACCCGTGCTCGAACGACAATGGGCACAAATAGCAGGTTTGGGCTGGTTAGGTAAAAATAGCTTGTTGCTCAAAAAAAGTGTGGGTAGCTATTTTTTCCTTTCTGAAATAATTATCGATCAAGAAATTACTTCTTCTCAACCGTTTGAAACCGATCATTGCGGTGAATGTACACGTTGTATTGATGCCTGTCCAACTCAAGCCATAGTGGCCGACGGTGTAGTCGATGCCACTAAGTGTTTATCGTATGTAAGTATTGAAAAAAGAAGCGAATTAACATCCCCCGAAAAAAAATGGCTGGAAACCTATTTATTCGGTTGCGATGTGTGCCAAGACGTTTGTCCCTGGAATCGATTTGCAAAACCTACCCACGAAAAACGATTCAATCCTAATACCACGGTGGATTCTGAAAATTGGTTGGATTGGGACAGAAATCGTTGGGAAAATCTGTCGGAAGATGAATTCAACCAACTTTTTGGTAAAACTCCAGTAACTCGAATGGGATATGAAAAGTTGAAATCCGTTTTAGGTACTAAGTGAATTGACATAAACTCCTTGTAAAATCAAACCAGTTCACCGGTTAAATTAACCCAAACCACAAGTTAAATCAACT
>CAYPYX010000004.1:0-8379 GCA_964415065.1 uncultured Rhizobium sp. | reverse complement strand
ACCACGGGGAATTTCAAGGTAAATGTGGTGCCGCGATCCAACTCAGAAACAAATTCAATGCTGCCATTAAATTGTTCGATAATTTTTTTGGTGATGGCCAAACCCAATCCCATTCCGGAGTTTTTAGTACTGAAATTGGGTGAAAATATCTTACCGTATAGATTTTCTGGAATTCCTTTTCCATTATCGACTACTTGGATAACTACTGTTTTAAATCCTTCGTGCCACATTTTAACCACGATCTCCCCTTTTCTATCTTCAGGAATGGCTTGAATGGCATTTTTCAATAAGTTATTAAAGATACGCACTAATTGATGTGGATCCGCTTGAATAAAAATTGGATTTTCGGGCAAATGCGCCTCAATAGTTTGTCCCATCTCCTTTTCGTTCAACGATATGGAATCGGTCAACACCTCGGTTAAATTGGTACGTTGCATGATGGGATCCGGCATTTTAGCAAAAGAGCTAAACTCTTCTGCCATATTGCTCAAACTATCAATTTGTCGAATCAATAAGTCAATGGTTTTAGCTAATTTCTCTTTTAAATTATCATCTCCACGGGCCATTGAAAACTGCAAATGTTGCAAGGATAATCTCATGGGCGTCAATGGATTTTTAATTTCATGAGCTACTTGTTTAGCCATTTCTCTCCAAGCACCTTGACGTTCGCTTTCTGATAACCTATTCAGACTCTCATCTAGCTGCGTTAACATTTTATTGTATTCTTTGACCAGTAAACCAATTTCATCATTTCGATTCCATACTATGGGTTTATTACTTTCTCCCAATTTTGTTCTTGACAATTGATTCTTAATTACAATCAGAGGCTGAGTAATCCTACTAGAAACCAACTGTGTAACAATCAATGCAATAGCAAAAATCAAAATAAATATATTTACTACGGTTACCAAGAAATCCGAAATTTCTCGATATAAATCCGCTCGGTTTGAATAATAGGGCAAATTCACATATCCTCTAACATCCAAGTCATTATCCGTCAACGTACTATAGGCAGAAATGTAGGTTAAATCCGAAATATTTTCGTCGAAAACATTAAAAGAAATAGATTTTTGATTGAATTTCTGAAAAACGACGGGATTCATGAGATTTCCGATGAATTTTTCTTGATACAAACGAGGATTGGTGGATACGATTAATTGTCCAAAACGATCAAAAATATTGATATCCGTTCCATATGATTCCGCTAAATCATAGACCAAACCCACTTCGTATTTATTTTCAAGTGCATCTAAATCTACCTGACCGCTGATTTTATTTGCGATTTCATTCACCTTCCGCAATAGTTCTTGTTTCTGACGAATTACGTTACTCTTAATAAAGAAATTCACCGTTGTGAATAGAACAACGGCAAAAATCAACAGAATAATAGAAGTTATAAAAACCTGCAAACGCTTAGAAATAAACCAGCTATTCTGATTGAGAAGGGGTTCATTACTGAGCATTTGTTTCACCATTTTTTGGGGATCGAAAATCACCTTGAAGCGTTTCTCCATCCAAATCAACCAGTAAAACACATACGATAAAAGCATGGCCACCAATGCCAACAAAGTAAACTGAAGAGATGCAACCAATAATGATCGATTCTCTCGAGTTACCACAATCATACTATTGTCGGAATCTTTAACAAACAAATGATTGAACTTTCCATCGGCTCGATTGCCTGAAGTATCTTTCCATTTGAACTGCAACGGATAATCGTAATTCCCCTGATGTCGACTGAGTCGGTTCCGACTATAAACCGCATAAGAATAATTATACCGGTTAAGCAACTTTTGTCCCTGACCGCGATCAACTACGTCAGCCAATTTACCAAAATTTGCGGTGGTTTTGGGTGACAACAGGATAAAGTAATTGGAAAGTACGGCTGAATCCGTTGCAATTTGAAATTTACCTAAAAAACTTCCTCTCAAGCGCCGTTCATTGATCAAATTGAATCGCTGAGTTTTTTGAATACCCCAATCAGACTTGTATAATGAATTCAACGTGCCATAATCTACCGCATTTTCACGGTTCAGGGGATTTCCTTTGGAATCGAAAGCAAACACACTTACATCGTATTTCGATGCCAGAGGAGCAAAATACAGTTCCTTCAATTTCGCTTCCAAGGTAATTTTCGAACCAGGTTGGCTAGTATAATAATAAAGCGCCGTAACATCGCGCATTAACTCGGTTTCTACACTGTATAATTCAGACTGAATAAGTCTATCCGATTTAATTTTTAAGTTATTTGCAAAAATGATGCGCTGTTGCAATTCGCGTTCGTTGAGTTGAGCGTTAATCATAACGCCTAGAAGCAAACACGGAACGAGCATTTCGAAAAACCAGTTATTTTGAACACTCCATTCCGTAAAAATATCCCCTAAAAGCCAAATCCCCCATAATACCAACCAGAACGTGAGAATGATTTGATTCGGCGAAAGCCAGGCCACTAATGTGGCAGCGGTAAGAGAAGGTAGTGCATACACCAAATAAACTTCCCATTGTTTTTGAAACTGATGTAAATGGTAGAATTTTCTAAACTGCTTTACAAAATGCAATCCAATGGAAAACGTTAAAACGATTAGAATAAAGGAAACCACCGAAGCTCGTGACAACAGTAAAAGCTCAGTAAAATCAAAGGGAATTTCCGTTCTGCTTACAATAAAATATGCCAAATACAATGCGAAAAAGACGCACATTTGACCCAAGAATAAACTGAAAATATTTCGAACTAATTGGCGAAACCGTGTTTTTGCTTGCTGGTTAAATAGAACTCGATTGGACCAAATTCTCACCAACCAAAATCCCAAAAGCAACCAAATTAACGTGGTACCCAGACTTTGAAATAATCCATTGATATAAAATAATTTGCTACTAAAAAGTGGGAATGATTTCAAATTTAATCCCCAGAAACCTAAGCACAACAAAGTATTGAAAAGGGTCCAAAGTGATGCATTTAAAATGGGCCAAAGCCAAGTTTGTTTTTGCATTCCCATAAAGAACAATCCCAAGCTTGTAACTATCAAGGAAATGAACATATACAGATCAGGTTTGCGCCAGTTGGGCAGGAAAAACACATTCAAATAAAAATTACCTTCCCCTTTTTGAATCCAACTTCCTTTGAATTCTATGGGCTGGGAACCTTCCATGGCAATACCGCCTAAAAACATGCTGGTATTTAAGCTAATATCCAATGAATCGGCCGATATCTTAGGAAATTCAAGGTCGAAAATATTCTGTACGAACACCCATTGATGGGAATCAATTTGACGATTCCATGTCGCTAAATACACCCCATTTTGGTCAATTACGCTAAAATGGTTGCCGTTTGCTGGTTCAATGGAATATTCTTGATTGTTCCAGAACAGAGCTTGTCCTCGTTTAAACTTATAAACAGATATATCTCGGTTTTTACATATTCCTGCAAGTGAATCATCCGCAATTTTATTCAACTGGGGTTGAATTTGCTCGATCAGAAATGCGTTTGTAGATTCTACTTTTTGCTCAGCTGTTTCAATGATACGATGCGTTTCTTCCGATAAATTGACATTCTGACGCATGATGCCGTAAATACCAAAAGTAAAAAAAGAAACGGCCCCAATTGCCGTAAGCCAAATACCGGGTTTGAATTTCATGCCTTTGAGGGCTTAAAGGTAGGAATTTTTTGCTTCTTTTTGCATTAAATACCCTTGTACATAGTCAGATACCGCCGATGAAAAGTCCCAAAACGGCCTCGTATATCCTGCTTCACGTACTTTCTCCATTTGAGCTTGGGTATAGTATTGATAGTTGTCTCGTATGTCTTCAGGCATATCGATGTATTCAATTTGGGGAGGAATTCCCAATGCGTGGAATACAGCTTCTGCCAATTCTTTAAACGTATGTGATTCCCCGCTTCCTAGATTGTATAAACCCGAATGACGACGATTTTCCATAAAATATATCAACACCGAGGTTACATCCTTAATGTAAACAAAATCTCTGCGTTGTGACCCATCAGCATAATCGGCGCGATAACTTTTAAAAAGTTTCATGCCTCCAGTTTTCTGTATTTGATGATACGCATGAAATACCACAGAAGCCATTCGATCTTTGTGGTATTCGTTGGGACCAAAAACATTAAAAAATTTAAATCCCGCCCAAAAAGGAGGTAGATTACCGGACTCAACTTGATCATTCACCCACAAATCAAACAGGTGTTTACTTTGTCCATACGGATTCAAGGGCATCAACTCACTTCCCGAAGTTTGATCCGAAAAACCCGCACTGCCATTTCCGTAGGTGGCAGCGGAAGAAGCGTAAATGAATGGCACGCTTTCCTGGCAGCAGAACTGCCATAACTTTTGCGAATATTCCACATTTAGATGATTCAGCACATCCCAATCAAATTCGTTGGTTCGTGTTCTCGCGCCAATATGAAATATGCATTGAACAAATCGAGCATTATCGGATAACCACTCAAATAACGATTCCCGCTCTACCCGTTGAAGTATGTTTTTATGCTCTAGGTTATTCAGTTTGTGTGTGTGAGAAAAATCATCAACCGCCACTAACGACCCATATCCTGCCCGCTCTAGTTCTCCAAGCAGTGCCGAACCGATGAAACCCAATGCGCCGGTGACCACAATCATTGGACAAAAATACAATAATGACTCTAACTTTGTAGCATGTCGGAGGAACTGTTTAAAGATCGGCTGTATTTAGATGAGGTGAAAACTCAAATCGAAAAGGATTTAGGAATTTCTGGATTTGAATTCCAGCAGGCCTCGTATTTGAATTTAGAGGAGTTGTTGCCTGAATTGATTGAGGCCGTTACTCGAATTCGTACTCAAACTCCTGAAAAATGGATGAAAATCATTTATCGTGTGGATTTAACAGAGAAGCAATACCGTTTTGTACAATCAATGGGCGGTGATACCCACGAAAATATGGCTAAAGCCATTGTATTGAGATGCTTTCAAAAAGTGCATACCCGAAAAAATTACATTTGAACGTTGTTAATCTCTACTCTTTTGTTGAAATTTGCATTTCTATGGAATTAAAGGATATCGTTTCTGTAACGGGAATGCCCGGACTACACAAGATTGTAGGACAAAATAAAACTGGATTGATTTTAGAATCGTTGACTGATGGAAAGAAATTTTCTACCAACCCTCGTCAACGTGTGAGTATATTGTCGGATATTTCAATGTTTGAAGAAGACGGAGAAGTTCGTTTGGCTCAAGTATTGAAAAACATCAAAGCATTGGAGGAAGCCGGAACTACCATCCCTAATGGAAAAGCTGAAACCGATGAAGCCCGCGATTTCATGGCTAAAATTCTTCCCAACTACGACCGCGAACGTGTATACCCTTCTGACATGAAAAAATTGTTTGCTTGGTACCATGTTTTGAGCGACAAATTGGATTTTGCCACTCTTGACCAAGAAGAAACCGAAGAATCTTCAGAGGAAGAAAAAGCAGCTGCTCCTGCTAAAGCAACTAAAACTGCCGACAAACCCAAAGCAGCCGCAAAGGTTAAAACACCAACCAAAACAGCTTCTGGAGTTAAATCCAAAACCAGCACTCCCCGTAAAATGGGTAGCTAAACCAATGAGACACTACTTAAAACCCGATTTTAAAATAGAAACGGCCGAAGATATTTCGGCCGTTTTCCGTGAATTGCTTTCCCGCGAAATCAATTCCCCCGAAGACTACAATCAATTCCTCAACGATGTGAGTGAAGTTGACAGCCACGTTTCCGAGGATATGGCTTGGCGCTACATTCGTATGACTTGCGATACTAAAAACGAGGAAAACGAAAAGCGGTACCTCACATTTGTTCAGGAAATTCAACCTGCTCTTGCTCCGCTTGAGGATCAATTGAACCGTAAAATTGCAGAAAATACATTCGCCGATGCAAAAACTAACGATACCGCCTTTTTTATTTACCATCGTTCCCTAAAATCGGCCATCGAACTCTTCCGCGAAGAAAATATTCCTTTACAAGCCGAGCTTTCTACCTTGGCGCAGGAATACTCTTCTATTCAAGGTGCTATGAGTATTGAATGGGAAGGTCAGGAAATTACCTTGCAAAAAGCATCCAATTTCCTGATGGAACCCAATCGTGAACTTCGCGAAGAAATTTGGCATAAAATCCAAGAGCGCAGAGCACAAGACATTGATTCACTTGAATCAATATTCGACAAAATGGTTCAAAAGCGCCACCAATTGGCCTTGAATGCGGGTTTCGAAAACTACCGCGATTATATGTTCAAAGCTATGGGCCGTTTTGACTATACTTCCGACGATTGCAAGGCATTTCATTCTGCCATTGAACACCACGTGGTTCCTTTGTTGAAACAAGTTCAAGAACGCAGAAAATCCTTGATGCAGCTGGATTCTTTGAAACCTTGGGACACCAGCGTTGACCCGCTCAATAGACCTGCGTTGAAGCCATTTACCAACGGGCAAGAGCTCTTAGATCGCGGTATTCATGCGTTAAATCAATTGGATCCTTTTTTCGGGGGATGTTTAACTACCATGAAAAACAAGCAGTTACTCGACCTTGAAAGTCGCGTTGGAAAAGCACCCGGTGGTTACAACTATCCGTTGGCTGAAACCAACATGCCGTTTATTTTCATGAATGCAACGGGCAATTTGAGGGATGTTGAAACTTTAGTTCACGAAGCAGGACATGCCATTCACAGTTTTCAAATGGCTCCACTTCCCCTAAACGCATATAAAAATACGCCTTCCGAAGTAGCTGAATTGGCATCCATGAGTATGGAATTGTTGAGTATGGAGGGTTGGAATTATTACTTCTCCGACCATTCAGAATTGGAACGTGCGAAAGCAGAGCAAATCGAAGGAATCATTGGTACATTGCCTTGGATTGCCACCGTAGATGCTTTCCAGCATTGGGTTTATGAACATCCCAACCATTCGCGCGAAGAACGCAAAGAAGCGTGGAAATCCATTCAAAAACGTTTTTCTAGTAATTCGGTTGATTACACAGGATACGAAACGGCATTGGACTACGCTTGGCATAAACAATTGCATATTTTTGAAGTGCCCTTTTACTATGTTGAATACGGTTTTGCTCAATTAGGCGCTATCGGTATTTGGAAAAATTACCATGAAAATCGTCAAACCGCTATTGAACATTACAAGCATTTTATGACCTTGGGTTACACCCAGTCCATTCCTGAAATCTACCAAGCCGCTGGTGTGAAATTTGAATTTTCCGCCGATTATATTCGCGATTTGATGATATTCGTGAACGATCAATGGCTAAAAACCGTTTAATACCCAAAATTGACTATAAGAACCCGTGGATTTTTTTCATTTCCACGGGTTTATTGTTCCTGCTCTTCTTACTCAAAGGCAGGATTTTCACCCTCTTGGGAAATTGTTGGAATCGTTTGCACCCCGATTGTTGGAGTCGCTGGGACAGTGGACTGTACCTTGAAATTGCAGAAAAAGGTCATACTTTATTTTTATGTCCAGATTACCCGGGTGCCTGGTGTGGAACTTCGGGATGGGCGCCCTTGTATCCATTCATTATTCGATTATTTCATGGGTTGTTTCCGGGTTTGTCGTTTGCGGAATGGGGAATGTACTTATCCAACGGATTTTGGTGGGCGAGTTTGTATTGGTTGTATCGTTTAATTCGAAAATCTAATTGGTCGAACTCCTTGATTTTATCTGCCTTTGGTTTGTATTTGTTTATGCCGGGAAATGTATACTTTCATGCTATTTTTCCGATTTCATTGTTGGGATTTTGCTTTTTGGGGATGTTAGTTTATTTGCAGGAATCACAATTCTGGAAAGCCGGAATATTTGGATTTTTCGCAACTCTATCTTACAGTATTGGATTTTTTCTAATTCCCGCATTAGCATTTTGGATGGTAGAAAACCAAATTCGGCGCGGTGGATGGAAATTTGAACGAAAACTTCTCCTACCCCAACTTCCAGTACTGGTTTTGTCGGCCTTGGGTATAACCACATGGTTTGTTTATGATTATTGGGCCACTGGACATTGGAATGCATTATTTTTAATACAGAGCAAATACGGACATCGTATCGATTTGCCATTTCGGATGTTGGCACGTCACTTTGAAATCCTGTTAAACAGCAAAACTCCGTGGGAGTTTGCAGTAGAACTACAGAATTATTTTGTTTGGATTTTGGTCGTTTATTTGGTAATCCAGTTGTATAAAATGCGGGCAACACAAACATATTGGTCGCTCTATTCAGCTCTTTTATTAATGTTTTGGTGGATCCCCTATTCTGGAACGGAAGTCAGTGCCTTATATCGTCAGATGGCTGTTTTGTTTCCCTTGATATTAATGATTTTCCCCAGCATTCGTGCCCAATCTCGTTGGATCATTTTAAGTAT
>CAYPYX010000003.1:73285-95905 GCA_964415065.1 uncultured Rhizobium sp. | reverse complement strand
ACAATTCACCAAAATTTATTGCTGCTAAAAGAGTTATTATCCCAGCAAGAATCCAAGCCAATAAAATATACCAAACATTGCCGAGTAGTAAAGTCATTTCGGAAGTAACTAGAAAAATACCACTTCCAATCATGGAACCCGACACGAGGAGTACAGCATCAAATAGTCCGATTTTTGATGTAGTACTCCTTGATATCGTAGTCATTATAATCTATTCAATTAATTATTGTGCAAATGAGAATTTTTTCTGCTGTAAGCGAAGTAGATAATTAAACCAAATGCCATCCAAGCAGCAGCAGATTTCAAGGTTATTACATCTAATGAAACGATCATAAGTGTACAAACCAAAATACCCAAAATAGGAACCAAGGGAACCAATGGAGTTTTAAAAGGACGAGGAATATCGGGATTTGTTTTTCTCATGATTAAGATACCCGCAGACACCAACACAAAGGCGAATAAGGTACCAAAACTAGTTAAATCTCCAGCAACACTACCAGGAACAAATGCTGCGAATAAACCTACAAATAGGAATAAAATCCAATTCGCTTTGAACGGGGTTTGGAACTTAGGATGTAATTCACTGAAAGCTTTAGGCAGTAAACCATCTTGACTCATAGAAAAGAAAACACGACTTTGGCCCATAAGCATCACCAGAATAACCGATGAAAAACCTGCCAAAATTGCTACTGTAACACTTGTACCCAGCCATTCATATCCTTCCATATAATTTGCAATGGCATAGGATACAGAAGCTTCTTTACCTGCAGTTGCAAACTCTTGCCAGGGGGCTACTCCGGTTAAAACGTGACCAAACAAAATATACAAAACAGTTGCAATAGCTAATGAGCCTAAAATACCAATTGGCATATCACGTTTGGGATTTTTTGCTTCTTGAGCCGTTGTACTTACGGCATCAAATCCAATAAATGCAAAAAACACAATACCTGCACCTCCAATAACTCCACCCCAACCCCATTCAAAAAATCCGGAGTGCCCAGGAGTATTTTCAGGGATTAAATATGGAGTGTGATTCGCATCACTAATAAACTGCCATCCTATACCAATAAACAAAAGTACAATCGCTACTTTGATGAAAACGATAATGGCATTTACCCAAGCTGATTCTTTTGTACCCTTAATCAAAAGAAGCGTTAATGCGAATAAAATAATCAATGCAGGAGCATTCACAATACCCTGTGTAATGGTAACCATGGAAGCAATATTCGCAGGTAATTTATCATATTGTTCTGGACTTAAAATACCTTTATCAAAACCTACCCATTCAGTAGCAATAAAACCAGGCATAGCTTTAATTTGTGTTATAGTTTCACCTGATATTTTATATAATTTCTCAAACGGAGAATGGCACCATTCATAAGGTATGGCTCCATGCAATAAATGATTAAGGTATTCACTCCAAGCTATGGAAACTGTTGCAGCACCTAAAGCATATTCCATCATCAAAGCCCATCCTATTATCCAAGCAACTAGTTCACCCATGGTAACAAAGCTGTAGGCGTAAGCACTGCCAGAAATAGGAATCATGGCTGCAAACTCTGCATAACACAACCCAGCTAATGCGCAACCAATAGCAGCAACAATAAAGGATAGTGTTACCCCAGACCCAGCTGCTTCTGAAGCCGCCGCTGCAGTTCTCACAAACAATCCAGCTCCTATAATTGCTCCAATACCAAGTGCAACCAAGCTTCCTGCTCCTAAAGTTCGTTTTAAATTACTTCCTTCTGCTTGCGATAAAAGGGCATCCAAAGATTTTTTTCTCCAAAGTGACATATGTAAATATTATAATACGCGAATTGACAAAAATAGTAAATTATTGAATCACACCAAGTTCTTTTCCAACTTTTGTAAATGCAGCAATTGCTTTTTCTATATGATGTGGTTCATGAGCTGCTGAAAGTTGAACTCGAATACGGGCTTGATCTTTAGGAACAACGGGATAAAAGAATCCTATTACGTAAATTCCTTCTTGCAACAGTTTTTCTGCCATTACCTGACTCAACTTTGCATCGTATAACATAATTGGAACGATGGCACTATCACCATCTTTGAAATCAAAACCAGCTGCTTTCATGCCTGTTTTAAACTGTTTTACATTCGATTCTAACTTATCGCGAAGTTCGGTAGATTCAGTAATCATGTTAAGAACTTCGATGCTCGCACCGACAATACTTGGGGCCAAAGAATTCGAAAACAGATACGGGCGTGAACGCTGACGAAGCATTTCAATGATTTCTTTTCTTCCCGTAGTATAACCACCCATTGCCCCACCTAAGGCTTTTCCTAATGTACCGGTAATGATATCCAATCGTCCTAATACTCCGCAATATTCAGGAACCCCTTTTCCAGAAGCTCCAATAAAACCTGCTGCATGACATTCATCGGTCATTACTAATGCACCATACTTATCAGCTAAATCACAAATTTTATCTAATTGAGCCACGTATCCATCCATGGAAAAAACACCATCAGTAACCACAATTTTGAAACGAGCACCGTCGGCATCTGCTTGTTGAAGTTGCGTTTCTAAATCGGACATATCGTTGTTATTGTAACGATATCTTTTTGCTTTGCAAAGTCGAACACCATCAATAATGGATGCATGGTTCAGAGAATCACTAATAATTGCATCCTCAGCACCAAATAACGGTTCAAAAACACCTCCATTTGCATCAAAAGCAGCTGCATATAATATGGTGTCTTCAGTGCCGTAAAACTCAGCGATTTTTCGCTCGAGTTCTTTATGAATATCTTGAGTTCCACAAATGAAACGGACACTACTCATACCAAAACCATGTGTATCAATAGCATTTTTAGCAGCTTGAACTACACGGGGATGGCTAGATAATCCTAAATAATTATTCGCACAGAAATTAATTACTTCGCTTCCATCATCTAAGGTAATAACAGCATCTTGTGGGGAAGTAATAATACGCTCTTTTTTCAACAAGCCCGATTCCTCGATGCTGTTCAATTCATCTTGCAAAAATTCTTTAAACGATCCGTACATAGTATATTTTTTGGGGAAAAAATCCGATTGGATTCAAATATACATAGTTCGCTCCGTTCCATCAAAGAAACTCTAGTACTTCCTCAAGAATTGCTCTATGATTACTTAATCGAGGTACTTTGTTTTGTCCACCCAACTTGCCTTTATGACTTAGCCAATTTTTAAATGTTCCAGGTTGAGCAAAATGCACTTTAGGTAATTTCATCAATAAATTTCCTATTCTTTTTCCTGCATAGTCGCTGTTTACTTCTTGTAAACGAGCATCTAAATATTCAACGAATGCTAGAGTATTGCTGGGTAATGTTTCTAGTTCAATAATCCATTCATGTCCTTTTTCAACTTCTTCAAACCGAGGTGCAGCTGTGTAATCAATTAATCGTACACCAAATTCTCTGCATGTATCTGCCATTGCGGTTTCAGCATTTTCGATAATAAGTTCTTCCCCAAAGGCATTAATAAACAATTTAACACGACCCGTAATTTTGAATAAATAAGGTTGCGTTTTGGTAAACATGATGGTATCTCCAATGGTGTAACGCCATAATCCACTGCATGTTGTAACTACAACAGCATAATTAATATCAGGTTCAACTTTCCATAATGGAACCGTAAAATCAGGACCTTTAGATACGGGATAAAACTCATAGAAAACCCCATGATGGGTCATGAGTAATAAGTCTCGTTGATCCTTATAGGCTTGAGCTCCAAAAAATCCCTCACTTGCATTATACGTTTCAACATAATGCATATGATCTCCGGGAATCAGTTCTTTATAACGCTGTCTGTAGGGCTCGAAGCTCATCCCACCATGGATAAACAACTCCAAGTTAGGCCAAACTTCATGAATGTGATTTTTACCGGTAATTTCCAATATTCTCTCCAATAACACCATAGCCCATGTAGGTGCTCCACTAATACTTGTAACATTTTCTTTAATAGTTGCATGGGCCATTCTCTCTACCTTTTCTTCCCAATTGTCCATAATAGCAATATGTGTGTCAGGAGTACTCTTCCAAGTGGCCCAAGCGGGCATATGTGTCATCAACACAGCACTTAAATCACCATAATATGATTTGGGATTAATTTGATTGACTTTATGAGATCCGCCAATCAACAAAGCTTTTCCATTGAAAATATTTGCTTCTGGATAAAAGGTATAATATTGAGTTATTGGCTCTTTAGTACCCCTAAAATGATTGTACTCTAACGCCTCATAGGTAATGGGAATAAATTTAGCTTCATTGGATGTAGTACCTGAACTCTTGGCAAACCATGTTATTTCTCCGGGCCAAATAAGTTGTTGTTCACCATCCATAGATCTTAGGATGTAGGATTTCAATTCCTCATAGCCCACAACAGGAATTTTACCTACAAACTCATCATATTCAACCGAAGAATGAATGTCGTGTTTCTGTCCATATTCAGTTCGTGAGAGTTTTTCTGTGAAATACTCTAATAAATCCAATTGGTTTTGAACTGCAGCATTTGCAAGTTTCCAAAGTTCATCGTGTCTTTGGCGGAAGTACCAACCTATTGCATTGGATAGCATAAAAAATAAAGTGTGTAAATTGGAGTGGCAAATTAATCCTTTTTGTAAAGAATTTGAATGGTATTTGTTTTAGGCTTTGATGTATACTGAGATTAACTGTTAATTTTTTGATTCAATTAATCCATCACGCAAACGAACAACTTGCCTTGCATGGTTGGCAATATCCTCTTCGTGAGTAACCAAAACAATGGTATTACCTCCGGCATAGATTTCCTCGAATAATGCCATAATTTCATGACTGGTTTTGGAATCTAAATTCCCAGTAGGCTCATCCGCCAATAATAAACTCGGGTTGTTGACCAATGCTCTTGCAACAGCTACACGTTGGCGTTGTCCACCCGACAATTCATTGGGTTTATGTAACATTCTATCCTTTAAGCCAACACGCTCAAGAACTTCCGCAGCCTTTTCTTCTCGTAATTTTTTAGAAACACCAGCATATACTAATGGAAGCGCTACATTTTCTAATGCTGTCATTCGATTAAGTAAATTGAAAGTTTGAAATACAAAACCAATTTCCTGATTGCGCACATCACTTAAATCGGCATCCGACATACGACTAACCTCCTTTCCATTTAGCCAATATTCACCAGCCGATGGACTATCTAAGCACCCAATAATATTCATCAAGGTGCTTTTTCCAGAACCCGAGGGACCCATTAAAGCAATATATTCACCTTTATTGATCTGAAGATCAATATGTTTTAAAGCATGTACCGTTTGTTCACCCAAAACATACTTTTTTGAAATACCCTCTAAAGAGATCAGTGCTTTATTCATTGCTCTCAATTACTTTAGGAACGCGGAAAAAATCGCTATCCTTTTTAGGAGCATTTCTTAATGCTTCTTCTTTGGTAATTTCCTGATGAACTTCATCTTTTCTCAATACTGTATGAGAATCGGTCATATAAATAAGGGGTTCCACTCCGTCAGTGTTAACTTTTTGTAGAGTTTCAATCATATCCAATATTTTTTCCAATTCCTGAGAAATATTTTGTTTCTCGGCTTCATCAAAATGAAGTTTGGCTAGACTAGAGAGAGAATCTATTTTTTCGGGGGATATTTTCATACAATTCCGGCTTGTTTTAATTGGTTATTAATAATCGAATATACTTGTTCTGCTAAAACTGGAGCATCATCAATCGATAAGTTAGCAGTTTCTATCGGTGCATGCACAATCATACGCATTTTTCCGGGTGAACACCAGAATAAATCGAAATTCAACCGATTCATGTTATCCAAAATAGTAACAGGTACAACAGGTATTCCTTGTTCAATGGCTAATTTGAACGCTCCAGGTTTCAAAGGATGATGTAAATGAGGTGCATTTGCTGGGATTTTACCTTCTGGAAAAATTATCAAGCTCAGTCCTTTTTTAAGCTTTATGGCCGCTTTGTGAAATGCACCATGCGAAGATCGCAAACTTTCTCTTTTAACTGGAACATCTAATGTCTCAAACCAAATTCTAAAAAGAGGTAAGTTACTCAATTCCATTTTCGCCATAAAAAAATTAAAAGTAGGAAGAAAACTACCACATAACACAATATCTAAATAGGAAATATGATTGGCACAATAAATATATTGTTTGGATGTATCAATCTTTTGTTCGTACCTCACCATAGGGATCATCAAACCGAAATAACTAGTTAATTTTCCCCAAAATTTGCGAAGCTTATCGGCGTGATAATACGTTTTTTCAGAATATAACAACAACCAAAACAAGGGATAAAAAAGAAGGAACATGCCAATAAACAATAGGGCATACCATAAGATCCAAATGTAACCAAAAAGTTTTTTCATGAGGTGCGAGAAGTAGTAGTTCGCAATATATTATTTTTTACTATTTGCAACGTATACTAACAACGTTACAATTAAAGCAATAGATAAATACATCTGAAGTTCAACTCGGGCATATGAACCTACGGAAAGATTCTCATCCAAAAAAACCAAAGATTCTTCAATTGTTTTTTGAGTCTTTTTATCTAATGTAGCTACTTTTTCTGGGCTTGTATTGTGAGCCTGATAAATCGCTTTAGTTTGCATGGATTTAAACAAACCAAATTCTTCCTTTTGGTTGTTCTGGATATGAGAATATGCAGCAATATTGCAGAGTGCAGCAATTAGGGCTAGAACTAAACTACCAAAAAGCGTTTTACCTAGTGAAACTGGTTTTCCAGAGGATTGAACTAATTTCTCGTGTACATCTTGTCTCATCAATGATTTAACAAATAGATAAACAGCAAAACCAATTATGAGTATATTTCCAATCAATGGCATCACAGATGCAAAAGAACGGGTCATGAACAATCGGTTCATGAAATTTATTAAAACCATACTTGCACTCAGAGAGCCAAATGCGAAACCATAGAAAGCTACACGCCCAAACATGGTACAAAAATAACGCAGTATTGACTAGTTCAAGTATAACTATCTAAAAAATTGAACAGCAAAAAAAAAAAGCTGCCCTTTGAAAAGACAGCTTTTTTAACAATAACAGTTTTTATTATGCATCAGAATCTTCTCCTTCGCGAGTGTATTCGTCGAAGTTATATTCTGGTAATAAATTGGATTTTACGTGCCCAATAGTTTCGTTCAATGCATCCGAAAATTTATTAAAATCTTCTTTGTACAAATGAATTTTCGTTTTTACGAAAGAACCATCTTCAAAACGGCTTCTTTTACTTTCGGTAATGGTGATATAATAGTCGTTATTTCTAGTGGCTTTTACATCGAAGAAGTAAGTTCTTTTTCCCGCACGGATTCTCTTAGAGAAAATCTCCTCCTGTTGATTGTGATCGTTGTAGTCGTTTTCTTGCATAGGCATACCTTTCATTATTGATTAGCAAATATGCAAAAAATATTGAGCATAGCAACCAATTAGTAAATTAATTTTTTCAACTTATCAAAAGTGTACAATAAATTATAAACGTCATAATTACACTTATTGTATATTCAATTGATAATCAATCGTGTATTTTCATTGATTTTCCACTTGATTCTTGTTTAACCAACTGTAAAAATCATGGGATTTTACTAATTCAGAATGCGTATTAATAGCATCTAATTTACCTTCAGATAAGACTATAATTTTTGTAGCTTGAGTGATGGCTGCAATGCGGTGTGTACTCATAACTACAGTTTTACCTATTGCGTAACTTCTTAAATGTTCAATAATTACTTTTTCCGTTCTCGCATCTACCGCACTCAAACAATCATCTAGAATTAAAATTTCGGCATCTCGCATCAATGCTCGAGCTAATGATAATCGCTGCTTTTGTCCTCCAGATAGTGAAACTCCTCGTTCACCTATGATTGTTTCTATCCCATTTGGGAGCTGTTCCAAATCCTCCGTTAAGTGAGCAAGTTGAATTGCTTTACTCAATTTTTCTTCTATCTTTTCGGGGGACGTTTTATCATCTACTAAGCCAAAAAGAATATTCTCCCGAATTGTTTCGCTGAACAAGAAAACATCCTGTGGAACATAGGCGATATGGTTACGGTAATCAACTAAATCAAAGTTCTCCAGAGGTGTTCCATCTATCATTAGTTGGCCTTTTTCAGGAACTAACTGCCGAGTTATTATTTGTAAAAGTGTTGACTTACCCGAGCCCGTTTTGCCTACTACACCCAAAAAGTCGCCTTTATTCAAATCAAAAGTAATATTATCCAATGCTAAATGTGTTTTTCCCGGGTATTGATGAGATATTTGATTGAATTTAAACACGCTATTGAATTCAAATTTCCGATTTCCTGAACTTGTATATTCTTCTTCTGATAAAAAATCATTAATTCTTTTCTGAGAAGCAGCTGCTTTCTGGACCAATGCAGTTGTCCATCCCAGACTTGCAACGGGCCAAATCAACATGTTTAAATAAATGATGAATTCAGCTACGTTTCCGGCTGTAAATCGACCGTTCTGCACTTCTCTACCTCCCACATAAAACACAATGATGGTACTCAATCCCATTAGAAGTGCCATTAACGGAAAGAATAAAGCATTGATTTTTGCTAAATCCAATGCTCTCTTTCTATACTCCAATCCTGCATCTTGAAAATCTTGAGCAAAGTTTTCCTCTACTCCAAAACTTTTGATGATGCGTATACCAGCAAATGTTTCTTGCGCTTTAGTAGTTATTACAGAGAGCTGTTCTTGAATTCGTTTACTCCCGCGATTAATCTTATCCGATACTTTGTATATGGAATACGACAAAAAGGGAAGTGGAATTAATACCCACATCGTCAAGTAAGAGTTGACCATAAACATTTGGGTAAGAATCATAACAAAAGAAAACAACATATTGGCATAATACATAATCGAAGGACCGATATACATCCGCACATTGGAAATATCTTCGGTTATTCTAGACATCATATCTCCGGTGTAATTTTTCCTAAAGAAGGACTCTCCTAAACGTTGATATTTTTGATACAGTTCATTTTTTTGATCGAATTCAATTTTACGGGAAGTAACAATAAGAGTTTGTCGTGTGTAATAAAGAAATATTCCCTTCAAAATAGACACAACAAAAATGGCTAAACCAAATCCTACGGCATTCCAAATGAGGTTGTTCGAAATAATCTGTGACTGATTCGCATGGATTAATTGTATTTTCATTAATGCATCATCGATCCCCTGTCGAACGAAAACAGGTATGAAGATGGAAAAATAATTATTCAATATCACGCAAGCAATCCCAATTGAAATGGAAAGCCAGTACTTTCTGATATACTTGTTTAGTGCAGTTAGTGATTTCAATTTAATGGGATGTTAAAACGTTAAAAAGGTTTGATGTTACAAAATTCAGTGAAAACTTTGTAATGCTAAAACTTTCTTTAACTCCAATTGTTTTTTACGTGGGGTAGATTTAAGTTTTCATAGCTGGCAAGGTCCCGGAGAAATCCGGGATTTTGCTTTTTAGGGGTGACTACTTTTCCTGGGGTGGTTGCTCCATTGTACCTGGAAGTTAATCCGTTGCACTATTTGAGGTGGTTAATCTTTTAGGGGCAGTTACCTCTGAAGATAGTTACTTCTTTAATAGAATGTTTCTGCTTTATTGGGATGTTTCTCCAATTTAGGGGCACTTCTAATTTGGGGGCACTTCTAATTTTCTGGGATTGATATAACTGAAACAAACCCAATTTGAATGACGTTTTAACACACATAAAGCGAATTATTTGATAATTTTTAAAAAATGTTTCCACAGGTTATCAAAATTTCGTAACTTTGCAGTCCAAAAATCGAAAAAATGCAACTAACAGCGGAAAGAAAGAAAGAAATTTTTGCCAAGTTTGGTGGCAATGAGCGCAATACTGGTAGCACAGAAGCACAAATTGCAATGTTCACTGAAAGAATCAATTTCATTTCACAGCATTTAAAAGGTGCTAAGAAAGATAAAAGTGCAGAATTGTCATTGATCAAATTGGTAGGAAAGCGTCGTAGCTTATTGAACTATCTTGCGAAACAGGATATCTTCAAATACAGAGGATTGATTAAAGAACTAGGATTACGTAAGTAATAACTGGTTTATTTTACTATAGAAAAGCCCCGTTCGTGAAAACGAAGCGGGGCTTTTTGTTTAAAAATTTTTGTTAAATATGAATATAACTAAAACCACATTTGATACTGGCGATGGCCGTATTATTGAAATTGAAACCGGCAAATTGGCACGCCAAGCACACGGTAGCTGTGTTGTAAAAGTGGGTAAAACCATGATTCTTGCAACTGTTGTAAGTAATTACGACGCAAAAGAAGGTGTTGATTTCCTTCCATTGAGTGTTGATTACCAAGAAAAATTTGCTGCCGTTGGAAGAATCCCAGGTAGTTTCTTAAGAAGAGAAGCTCGTTTATCTGATTATGAAATCTTGATTTCGCGTTTGGTAGACCGTTGTCTTCGTCCTTTGTTCCCTGAAGATTATCACGCAGATACTCAAGTAAATCTTACTTTAATTTCTTCAGACGACGATATCCTACCCGATACCTATGTAGGATTAGCTGCATCTACTGCTTTGATGCTTTCAGACATTCCCTTCTTAGGGCCTATTTCAGAAGTACGTGTTGGTAGAATTAACGGAGAATTTGTATTAAACCCAACCAAATCAGAATTAGAAAAGTCTGACTTAGATATCATTTTGGGAGGTACTGCACAAGATTTAAACATGGTTGAAGGTGAAATGAAAGAACTTTCAGAAGATGAATTCTTAGAGGCGGTGAAGTTCGGACATGAAGCAATTAAGAAACAGTGCGCTGAACAAATGGCCTTGTTGGAAAAATTGGGAGGTAGAAAACCCGTTCGCGAATACAATCATGAAGATAATGATGAAGAATTGAGAGCGCGGGTAATCAGTGAAACTTCTGCTGCCATCCGCGCCGTTGCAGAAAGTGGAAAACCAAAACAAGAAAGAAGCGAAGCATTCAAAGCAATTATTTCTGAATACATTAAGCAATTCGAAGGACATGAAGAAGAAAGCCGCATGATTCGTTTAGCTAAAAAATACTTCCACGAAGCAGAATACAACCAAATGCGTGCTATGATTCTTGAATCAAAAAAACGTTTAGATGGTCGATCTACAACTCAAGTACGTCCTATTTACACAGAGGTTGATTACCTTCCAGCAGCGCATGGTTCTGCCGTGTTTACACGTGGAGAAACCCAATCCTTAACCACAGTAACTTTGGGCGGTAAATTAGACGAACAATTGTTAGATGCACCGATGTTGCACGGAACAAGTCGTTTGATGTTACATTACAACTTCCCAGCATTCTCAACCGGTGAAGTTCGTCCAAACAGAGGTCCTGGACGACGTGAAATTGGACATGGTAATTTGGCATTAAGAGGATTAAAGGCTATGATACCTTCGGATGTACCTTATGTAATCCGTATCGTGAGTGATATTTTAGAGTCTAATGGTTCATCGAGTATGGCAACAGTTTGTGCTGGATCAATGGCATTGATGGATGCAGGTATTCAAATGGGCAAACCCGTATCTGGTATTGCGATGGGTTTAATTACCGATGATTCTGGAAACTACCAAGTATTAACCGACATCCTAGGAGATGAAGATCATCTTGGTGATATGGACTTTAAAGTTGTTGGTACCAAAGATGGTATTACGGCTTGTCAAATGGATATCAAAATCAACGGTTTGAAGTGGGAAATGGTTGCTCAAGCATTGAAGCAAGCAAGAGAAGGCCGCTTACACATTCTAGGGGAAATGGAAAAAACCATTACTTCAGCGAAAATGGATTTGAAACCTCACACTCCAAGAATCGAAGTTATTATTATTGATAAAGAATTTATTGGTGCTGTAATCGGTCCAGGTGGAAAGATCATCCAAGATATTCAAGCTAAAACAGGAACCACGATTTCTATTGAAGAACGCGATGGAAAAGGATTCGTAGAAATTTTGTCGAATGATGCAGAAAGCATGGACAAAGCTAAAGCCATTGTAAACGGTATTGTAGCTATACCTGAAGTAGGTGCAACTTACAGTGGTAAGGTAAAAACCATTACTGAATTTGGAGCATTCGTAGAATTCATGCCTGGTAAGGATGGTTTATTGCACATCAGTGAAATTTCTTGGGAAAAAACACCAAGCATGGAAGGCGTGTTTACTGATGGTCAAATTCTCGATGTCAAATTAATCGAAGTTGACAGTAAAACTGGCAAGTTCCGTTTAAGTCGTAAAGCATTACTTCCAAAACCTGAAGGTTATGTAGAAAGAGAACCTCGTGCACCTCGTCCAAGTAATGGTGGTAGAAACGACCGTGGCGATAGAAATGATCGTGGTGACAGAAGAGACCGCGGAAACGATCGCGATCGCAATGACCGAGGAGAAAGAAGTGAACGTTCGGATAAATAATTAGATTATAACATCTAACTTAAAAAAGGCTGTTTCATGTTGAAACAGCCTTTTTTTGAGCTTGTACAGTACAAAATCAATTTGACTTATGAGAACTTATTTTATAAAAATAGTTATCTAATTTATTTAACAATAGACTGTTGTGAATTACTCATTTTTATAAGACTCAGAATCATCGTCCCCCAAAATAAAATAACAGGAAATACTTTTAGCTGTGCTGTGTCTACTATCCAAAAACGCCATGCTGGAGGATAGATGTCCGTTGGACCTAAAAGGGTAAATGCGAAGAGCAGTACTAATTGGAAATGTATCCATTTATTCCACTCAGGTATAATTCTCAAATAAGCTACAATTCCACCCACTGCAATGATAAATGTAGCAGATTCAGCCATGTGATTAAATATTACCACCCAAATAATCCATGTAAAGGCCCAGATTTCGAGAAATTTTGTAGGGAATAGCGAGCAACGAGAAGTAAACTGTGTAAACCAACCGGATCGGATCTGGTTTAACTTATTTGAATGGATTTGAGAGGACCGATTTGAACTGAATTGAGTAAACAGATAAGATTTATTAATAAAAAGTAATAAAATGGGCAAGAATTGTGTAATCAATCCCAAAACTAAGATCAGCGTTTTATTAGGTGTAATGGAGAACCAACTCATCATCCAACCCATAACCGAATACTTAACAAAAACTGAACTATCATTTCGGAGTAATCTAAACCACTCTTGATATTGTTGCAGTAAATAATTCCAATCTATAACGAGAAGGGGTACGAGAAACAAAAAAGCAAAAACGATAAAGGTTGTAAAAAGAAGTTTTTTCCAACTAGAAATGCCTGGTTTTATTAGAAATAAAGCGAACAAAACCAATCCAAATATTTTAATAAATGCTGATAAAGCTATAAATACAATGGCTTTTGAGAATTGGTTTTTTTGAATGGCCACAACTGCAAGAAGCATCAAACCAAGCATTAAACCATTACTTTGTGAATTCAAAGCGGAGGTTGCAGACTCTAAAAGTAAGGCTAGAGTTAACACATAAATTTTTTTTGAATTCAGTATTTGAAAGTGATTCCAAATACGCTGAGTAGCATACAACGGAAGAAGTAAATTCAAAGAATTCCAGAGAATTAAACCGATCAAATCATTTCCCCAAGAAAACAAACTAAAAAACAGTGCAAACGTGGGTGAGTATTTATAAACATCGTATTGCGCTGGTCGATAGGGATGAAATAATTGTTTCTGCTCTAATAAATGGAAGAATGAATTCTTAAAAATTACAAAGTTATTGTACGCTTTTACTCCAAAAGGCGTGTTTTTCAATCCGTAAATTAATGGATTGTAATAATTTTTTATTGAAATTAGGATTGCTACCAATAAAAAAACCAATGCTACAGTGTTCAAAAATCGTTGCTGATTCAATTTGAACACCGTGGCATTGGATTTCATTGTGTTTTCTAATTTAGTGGCTCTACGGCTTTATTTTACCCGTTTATTGCCTACAAATTTAACTACAAAGGCATCTTTAAATCCAGTAGTTCTTAAGCGGGCTTTTTCTGATTCAGCTTCTGCTTCACTTTCAAAAGCTTTACCCGTGCAATACTTGTAATATCCGTTATCTTGATACATAAACACTTCCTTCATACCATTCTTAGAGAAAACAGATTTGTCAATTGGTTTTGCAGACATCATGACTTGCACTCGATAAACCTCCTTACCCGAATTGATAACTGAATTGTTGTTTTGGTTATTCGTAGTTGCGTTATTGGAGTTACGTGTAGTATTTCGGCTTTCTTGTGGTGCAGGCATATCAACAACCAGATCATTATCGGAAACTACTTCGTTTTCGCTTTTTCCGGTTTTTGAATCGGCTTGTGGAGTTTTAACCTCAATAGGCTTCACGTCGGTCGGATAATTCTTATAATTTGCAGGTGACTCAAATTTATCAGGAATTCCATCTTCATCGGAATCTGTATCGATGTAATCTGGTTTCTTGTCACCATCTGAATCTTTTGTGCCTTCAACTTTATCAGGAATTCCGTCATTATCTGAATCTGTATCTAAATAATTGGGTTTACCGTCAGCATCAGAATCTTTAGTTCCTTCATCAGAATCGTTTATTCCATCACCATCTGAATCCAAATCCAAGAAGTTTGGTGCGCCATCGTTATCGGAGTCTTTAGTCCCTTCGGTACGATCAGAGATTCCATCATTATCGGAATCAGAATCGATATAGTTGGGTTTTCCATCGTTATCGGAATCTTCAACACCTTCGTCTTCATCTTTGATACCATCGTTATCAGAATCCGTATCGATATAGTTTCCTTTACCGTCTTTATCGGTATCTGTAGCTCCTTCAACAGAATCTGGAATTCCGTCATTGTCTGAATCTTTATCAATAAAATTGGGCAAGCCATCACCATCCGTATCGCGTCTGCCTTCAGCAGCATCTGGAATACGGTCGTTGTCAGAATCTGGATCTAAATAATCGGGAATACCATCACCGTCGGCATCACCGGTTGCCATATCATTTTGTTCTAAATCCGCCTTAGTAAAGCTATGTTTCTTCTTACTTTCTTCTGAAGATTCACTTTCTGAAGCATCAGAATTATTAGATCCGCCACCTGAAGATTTTTTGTTACTACCTTTCTTACTGCCTTTTTTATCGTTGGAAGCAATTGCGTTACGATCTGAGCCGCCCTTAAGTGTTTTACCGCAAGGTAATACTCCATAAATCAAGTATTCTGTGCGACGATTAACCTGATGTTCTTCATCAGAACATTCGATTCCGTTGTAACAGCGATTCAATATTTTTGATTCACCATAACCTTTAAACTTCAATCTTCCAGATGCTATTCCTTTAGAAGTTAAATAATTATAAACAGACTTTGCTCGGTATTCAGACAGCATCATGTTGAATTCATCTGAACCTTTGGAGTCGGTGTGAGCACCTAATTCAACTAACAAGCCTTCATTATCTTTTAGCACAATTACAACTCGATCCAATTCTTCTTTTGATTGTTGGGTTAGCTCATAGCTATTTGATTCATAGTAAATTGGCTTAACATCGAAAAGCACACCCAAATCTTCACCGATTTTATACTTTTGAACACCTAAGGTTACAACTCTTTTACCCTCTGGACTAACCGAATAGTCTTGAGAAGTAGCATATTTATAACCACAAGGGTGAGAAGTGGCTTCTACTTTAGCTGTCTTGGGAATTTCATTGTAAAATACCCTACCCAAAGAATCGGTTTTAGAAGGAATGGCATTGTCTTGATCATCCAAATTATCAATTGCGACATCCACATTGGGCATTGGTAAACCCGTTTCTTCATCAATTACTTGAACGATAACACCCTCTTGAGTTGGTTCTTTTTGTACTTTGTTTTCTTCAAACCAACGGAGGAAATACATATCGTCATTGTTACCACCACCTGTTCTATTCGAAGAAATAGTACCCCATTTTTCATGAAACTGAGGTGCGTAATCATCAAAGGGAGAATTTACCGGTTTACCCAAATTGAGAATCATAGAGGAATTTCTGTCTATGGTGTAAATATCTAATCCCCCGAAACCTAAGTGACCTTCAGAAGAAAAGAAGAAATCACCCGAATCTGAAAAACGCGGAAAATTATCACGAAGTGCTGTGTTAACTAATGGACCCATATTTACTGGATCTCCCAGTTTCAAACCATTCTCGTTGTTTTCCAACACGATAGCTTCATATAAATCCGACTTACCGTATCCACCAGGCATATCGGAAGAAAACACTGCTTTTGTTCCATCGGGTGAGATCACCAAATCTGCGACAGAAAAATTAGCATTATTGTATTGAAAAGGCAACTCAATCCATTTTTTCTTGTCTTTTCTATCCCGTCTCAATGCAATAATCTCTAGAACTTTTTCATTCTTACTATTCGGTTTTTTTACGTTTCTAGTAAGATAAACCCAGCCATTAACTTGATCAACAAAGCTGATATGTTGATTGGTTCTGGATTTATTGAACTTCATTACTTCAGGAAAAATGATGCTACTATCGGAATACCTTGCATAAACTACTTTGTGATAGGGCTGACCTTGGATAGCTGTAATTATTTTCCATAGTCCGGTTCCTATTTGCTGAGAGAAAAATGCTTTTCCTTTACCGTCAGGTACAAGAGCATATTCGCTCATTTTTGTATTCTGAGGTATTTTCTTAAACACATAATTGTCTTGAAAGTTGAATTCTTCCCAGTAGTCAGAACGTTTATCTTTATTGGCCACATAGAAATCTTCTGTTAATTCTTCAAACAAGGGAGCACCAGCAAAAGCAGTTACCTTTAATTGGAGCAGTAAACTATCTGAGATACCGTATAACTCCATTTGTCGAGCAACTAGAGCAAATTGTAAGCGATCTACATCATCTACATTGCTAGGATATTTCTCTAAAAGTTCAAAATATGCATCGTATGCTTTTTCTGGCATAGCCATTTGAGCGTACGAGAAGGCTAATGCTCTCTGATAAACATATCCTTTTTTTCTGGCTACTGTTTTATTTTGATTTGCATTTACAATTTCATGAAAGCGTTGTTGGCTCAACTGTTTGATTATTTTCTTTTGGGAGAAGGCCGTCTGAGAAAAGGAGAACAAACCTACCAACAAGAAAAAGGCTATTTTATTCACTGAATTCGTTTTTTTCATGGGGAAATAATTAGAAATATCTTGGAGCTCTAACACGGCTGTTTGAAACGTAAGGAATCATATATTGTATACCAAATTCATGTGAAGATCTCACATATTGATTTAATGGGGCCCAACGTGTATCATATGAATACAAAATGGTAAAATTCGGATTTACATTTGCCATAGCCATGATACCCCCTTCTCCGCCTGTTCTGAAGAAAGCGCCCAAAGAAAAGTCATCCATATAAATCGCATGAAGATTAAAATCTGCTTCAACGGGTACACCATTCGCTATTTTAATTTGGGTTGTGGGTTTTAATTTCCAGTCTGGACCTGCGTCAATTACATATCCTGCAACAGCATAATATTGCGTTGTAGCTGCGTAAGCTACATTTACATTGTTATTCCTTTGATCTGCAGGCACAAATACCATTCTTGGTGCAGATACCCCGGCAAAGTAATTATCACCATACACATACACTCCAAAACCAGCCATAGGTGCTGTTAAATTATAGTCGTTATTATTAAAGACTTGGTCACCAGGTTTCTCTAATTGGAGCTGTGAAAGATTAGCAACATAATTGTACAAACCAAAACGCAGTCCAACAGCTACTCTAACATTTTCAGACACTTGTTTGTTGTAGGCACCTGAAAGTGCAATTTGAGTTTCAGTAAGTGGGCTGGCTACTTTAAATTTACCAATTTTTCCTGTTTGAACATTAAGTCCACCTGCAAAATCTCCCACCAAAGGAGTATGCATACCTAAATTGTAATATCGTGGTGCGCCTGGCAAACTATTCCATTGCATTCTTGCCAAACTATTGGCAACAAAAGTTCTTTTAGAGCCTGCGTAAGCTGGATTGATTGCAAGAGAATTGTAGTCGTAATGTGAATACATTTGTTCTTGCTGAGCGTTGATGGAAGATGTTAAAAGCATCCCCAAACCCAAAACAACTCTATATAATTTCAAATTTTTCATTTTCTTATTTAATTAAAAAATTAACGCTTGATATAAACATTACCTGTAATAGGTTCTTTATTTAGACCATTGTATTTAAATACGTAGAAATACAAACCTTCAGGTAATTCTGTTCCTCCGAAACTTGGTAAAGAAGAAGAGTGATTACCGTCCCAATTATTTTTATATCCTTTGGCAGACTGATAAACTACTTGTCCATTTCTGTTTAAAACCGTTAGTTCGGCTTCATCAAATACTTTCAAACCTTTGATATAGAAAAAGTCATTATCACCGTCGTTGTTAGGAGAAAAAGCTTCTGGTATAACTACATCGGCATCCTTATAATCTGGGATTCCATTTCCATTGGCATCGGCAGTACCCTCATCTGAATCTAACATTTCATCGTTATCTGAGTCAATGTCGCGGAAATTAGCAATACCGTCACCATCGGTATCAACATTTCCTTCAGTTTGATCAATAATACCATCGTTGTCAGAATCTAAATCACGGAAGTCATCGGTACCATCATTATCGGTATCAACTGGGTTGTTTGGATCATTACCTGCTTCAATTTCATCTGAGATTGTATCATTATCAGAATCCAAATCGCGATAGTCTTCAGTTCCGTCATTATCGGTATCTACAGGATTATTCGCATTATTACCTGCTTCGTAGGAATCTGGGATTTTGTCACCATCTGAATCAGTATCGCGATAATCTTCCAATGCATCTCCATCCGTATTTCTTGGATTGTTTGGATCTGAACCCGCTTCATAGCTATCGGGAATATTATCATTATCCGAATCCGTATCCAAGAAATCATAATCTCCATCGCTATCTGTATCTAAAGGAGAAGAAGGATTATTGCCTGCTTCATATGCATCGGGAATTAAATCACCATCTGAATCTAAATCTCTAAAATTGGGTTTTCCATCGTTATCGGCATCAGCAAATGTTTCAATTTTATCGCTAATTCCATCACCATCTGAATCGGTGTCTCTCCAATCTCCAATATTATCGGAATCAGTATCCAAAGGTGTTTTATCGTTTTGATCACCAAAACCAACAAACCCATCAGCTTGATCAATGATACCATCTCCATCTGAATCGCCACCATCTACTCTTCCATCGCTGTTCAGATCAATATGACCTTGACCGCTTTCGTAAATATCAAGTAACGCATCATTATCAGAATCTAGATCTCTGAAATCCGCTTCTCCATCAGAATCTTGATCATTAGGGTTGGTAATTAAATCCGATGGATTGTCTTTCAAACCATCTTTATTAGTATCTGTAACATTGGCTTCAATTACATCATTTATTCCATCGTTATCAGAGTCTAAATCTTTGTAATCTGGTTTACCATCAGCATCGGTATCTACTAAAGCATGCTTATTGTTGTTTTCAGTGATATCTGCAATACCATCGTTATCTGAATCCACATCCAAATAATCTAATGTACCGTCGCCATCTGTATCAAAATTCTTCTCAACATAATCAGGAATGCTATCGTTATCTGAATCCCCAATCACCACGGTCACAATTACAGGTTTAGTTGTAGAATTACCATTTTTATCCTTAAGGGTTACATTAACATTGTTATCTCCTAGATTGGTCAAATCGAAAACATCTTTACTCAGTAAAATGGTATCTGTTCCACAGTTGTCAGATATTGTTACCACAACCATCGATGATTTTAAATACGCTTTTCCAGATGTATCGATTAATACCGTAGTGTTTTGAACGGTCAAATCGGGATCAATATTATCTTCAATAGTTACATTAAATGTTGATGTAGAGATGTTTCCGTTTACATCGGTTACTTTAAACGTTACTACATTAATACCAACTTTAGTGCAATCAAAAACAGTATCGCTTAATTCTCTTTTGAGGATGGTACAATTGTCGTAGCTACCTTTATCAACTTGAGAAATGGTAAGTTTAGCCTTACCTGTAGCATCGAGCTGTAACACAGGGTTGAACATTACGAGTACGGGTTTTACCGTATCTAGAATAAGAACTTGGGTTGTATCTTTATGAATATTGCCTTTATTATCGGTAACCGTAAGAATGATTCTTCTCAATTTACCTGCATCGGTACAGAAGAAATTCGCATTATCGATAGTCATTGTTTTAATGCCACAATTGTCAAAGCTTTTAGAACCAATTACTGCGGCAGTAGTTGAAACAGAGCCATTAGGTAACAGATATAAGGTATCTGGGGATGCAATTGCTACGGGTAACGTAGTGTCGTGAATCACAACCCTCATAGAATCCGTAACTGTATTTCCAGCCACATCCAAAATTGAAACATAAACCCAGTTTGTATCTAAATCAGAACATGTAAAAATAGTTTTTGAGAAAATAGTATCCTTAATGCAATTATCAAGTGCTTGTAAAACTACGTTTACTGTACGAATATCGAAATTACCACTGTTATCCAGGTATGCATCAATTAGTGGCATAACTTCAATCCTCCAAGGGGCTAAGGTATCCAATACTGTAATTGCAATGGTATCAAAACCTTCATTTCCTGCCTTATCTCGTACCGAAGCAATGATATTAAATGTTCCAACATCCCCACAATCGAAAATAGAATCTGATAATCCCCAAGTTTCAATTTGACAATTTTCATAGGCTGAAACAAAAAGTTTGTTCCAAGAAGTAGAAGCATTTCCAAAACTATCCAATATCAGTGTATCAACAGCCAGTGTTGTGATATTGGGTTTGATGGTATCGATGACAAAAACTTTAATATCCTTTGATAGGGTATTTCCTGCTTTATCTGAAATTGTAACTGTAACGGTATCAATTCCTAAATCAGAGCAGTTGAAAACAGTTTTCATGATAGTGTCTTTGATCGAACAAGGATCAGATGCATAACGAACAACACTATCTTTAGACAAAGTAAATGAACCTGTAGAATCTAAGAATACAAATTGGTCTTTTACATTCAGAGAATCTGGAGCAAAGGTATCTTTAACTAATACATTTACTATTTTATACGTTAGATTTCCGCTTTTGTCTTTACCCCAAATTTTGGCAGTATTATTTCCAACATACGAACAATCTACAGGGATGATGGTGTCATTTACACCATCAAAGTACGCCGTATCTGGAGAGCAATTGTCAGTTAACGATACAAAAAGACTATCGAAATGGATGGTATCCTTTCCGTTGGCGTTTAAGTAAGACGTATAATTTTTTACGGTAAGTGTAGGTGCAATGGTATCGAATACTGCTACTTTAATAGTTTTCGATGAAACATTACCAGCAATATCGCGTACTTCAAAGTTTCCTTGGAAGGTATCACCGGCATCAGAACAGGAGAAAGCATTTCTCCAAACGGTAATTTTCGCAATTCCACATTCGTCGAATGATGCACTATCTGCATCTGCGCCTGTAAAAGTGATTGAACCAGAGCCACCAACATAAACTTTAGACAACCATTTAGGATTTGCAATTGGTTTGGTAATATCTTTTACATGAACATAGGCATGAACTGTATCAATATTATTGGTTGAATCAGTAACGGTTAATATTACCTTTTTAAATCCTGTATCGGCGCAAGTAAAACTAGTTTTATCGATTGCTAGAGATTTAATAGCACAGTTATCTGAGCTTGAAGAATCTATAGTAGAAGCGGTTAATGTTGCAAGTCCTAAGTTGTTGAGTTCAACGTTATAATTTTTCTTGGCCTTAGCAACAGGAGCTATGTTATCTGTATTCTGAACAGTAAATGTGTTTGTATCTGTACAGCCGACATTATCTTTTACTACAACAGTGTAAGATCCATTCCACAGGTTCGAATAAGTTGTAGTAGAGCTAAAAGTTCCGGAGTAATTCCATTCAAACACATATGGAGAACCTGAACCACCTGAAACACTTCCTGTAAAATCAACAACTCCACTCCCATTACATACAGAATTGGTTACAGGGTTTAATGGAAAAATAATTTGTGGGGGTTGAGTTAAAGTAAATGTATCTCTTACCTCACAAAAATTTGCATCTGAAATATTTACAGTATAAATACCGGATTTCAAATTTGATAATGTTCCTGTTGAAGATGAAATTGGACTCCAATTGTATACGTAAGAACCAGCGCCCCCACTTACAGATGAAATTACTATACTTCCATTGTTACCTCCAAAACATGAAGGATTTGTAATGGAACTAGAATAGTTAATTTTAGTTGGGTCAATTAATTTCAAACTATAACTAACCGTATCTGTTGAATTACTTCTGAAAACGAACTTATAAACAACATTACCCTTTAAATCCGTAAAAGTCCTAGAAGTGCCGGTTACTGAAGTATATGATATAGTAGTTTGACCCGAATCAATTACAACTTCGAAAGGATTACTAAAACTAGAAACAGAAAATGTTACAACTCCATCAGCGCTTCCAAAACAAAGAGGGGAAGACTGAGCCTGAAGTGTTACGGATTGCCCCGATACAGTAGAAAACAAAAAAAGCGTTGAGATGCTCAGAATAGTGGCTCTTAACGCTTTTTTTGATAATGGTTTTTTAACCCATTCTAAGATCGAAAATC